>NZ_AKJJ01000109.1:0-25986 GCF_000282395.1 Pseudomonas sp. GM55
GGCGCCTGCCGTACCAGGTCGAGTCGAGGCTGCGCTGGCGCACGGCCTCATCGAAATCCCGATAGCCTTCGGTGGAGTACCGGTAGCCGGCAAAACGCAGATTGGTGTTGGAGGCGAAAGCCTTGCCGTACTTGAGGGCATAACTCGTGCCCTGGACCTGCCGTGAATCCACGGAGTCAATGTCGGCGCTGGAGCGCGTCACGTCAGCGGCTACGGCGCCGAACGAGCCCAGGTCCCGAGCGGCGCCGAAGGTACCTGCCCGGTAGAATTCACTGGCCAGCAGGCCGCCATACAGGGTTGAGTTCCACCCTGTGCCCATGGCCAGGGTGCCTTGCCAGAGCATCGGCTCTTCCCGATTTTGCGCGCCGTTATAGCGACCCAGGGCAGCGCTGTAGCGCCATACGCCTTCGCGCAACAGGTTACTGAGGGTTGCGTACGGTTGGGTGAAACGCCTGACCTGACCATCAGCCTCGGTGAGGACGATCTCCAGCTCGCCGCTGCCGCTGGTACTCAGGTCGTCGATTTCATAGGGGCCGGGGCTGACATAGGTGGAGTAGACGGGATAACCGTTCTGGAACACTTCGAGCTTGGCCCGCGTTTGTGCGACCCCACGGATAATCGGCGCATAGCTTTGCAGGACATCCGGCAGCATGCCCATGTCCGAGGCAATCAACGCACCTTTGATCGGCAGGCTTCTGAATACATCGCCGCTGGTGAACGTCTCACCTAACGTCAGGTTGGCGTGGGTGCCGGGCAGGTCGCGTTGTGCATAGGTGTAGGCACGGGTCCATTCGCGATTGCCGTCTTCGTTCTGGCGCAACGACTGATTACTGCGCATGCGCCAGTGTCCCAGATTGAATCCGCCATTGAGGTACAGATCATCGGTGTTCTGCCTCCCACGATAACGGTTGGTGCCTTGCTGTGCCGATGCCTGATAGCTGACGAAAGCGGCATTGATACCCGGGTCCCACCGTTCGGGATCGATCCGTCCGGTAACGTCACGGCGAAGGGCGATTTGAGGGATGGAAATCGCCAGTAACAGCCGACTGCCATCGAAATCGATTTCGCTGCCCGGGATCAGCGCCAGCAAATCCACGCATTGCGATTGCAACAGTTCAGGTTCTGCCAGGCTGTCGAGCCGCACGCCCATCTCGTCCAGCAGTTGGGCCGAGAGACAAGGTAACAGTCGGTCATTGCCTGGACTGAAGACGAATTCGATTTCACGTTGGCCGAAATAAACCAGGTTGAGTTGAATATCGACCCTGTAACGACCAGGTCCCAGGTGGTGTGTCTGAGCCAGGGCGTGCAGCGCTTGCAGGCCGGCATCGCTTGTGTGTTCCGGGCTCTGGCGCATGAAGCTCGATTGAAATTCGACGGGTGATTGTGCTGCCTGGGCAGGCCTTGCGTCAGCGAGCAAGGCACCGCTGCAGCCTGAGATAAATAAAGGAACCAGGCGCAGCTGCAAAGGCGCGAGTCGACATCTGAAAGATAAAGGGAAGGTCATGATTCGGCTGCACTGTCTCAAGGGGCGAACTGAATTGGCAGGGTCAGCGGGGTGGAGTAGCCGCCGTAATCGTTGATGGCCGAGAACTCAACCTGCCTCCCTGGCTGGGTGCGCTGGTCCTTCAACGCGTAGATTTGTCGCGACAGGGGAGCGACCATTTCGGCGTTTTCGACAGGGAAGAGTTGATCCTTTTCCTTGATTGCGATGCGAACGAACGACACATGGAAAGGTGTTGGGTTGTACACCTCGAGTTGCGCCTTGCCATCGGCCTTGGTGATGGACCATTGCAGATCCTTCAGGCGCGACATCGGGTTGTCCTTGAGTTGGACGGGCCGGTAGAACAGCTTGATACGCGTGTGCAGTGCGATGTTCAGGGCATTGCCTTGCCCGGCAATGGCTTGCGGTATTTCCTGGACATTGAAATAAAACAATGACTCCCGATCTGTCGGCAGATCATTGGGCAGGCCATTGATCTGGACTTGCTGCTCTTTGCCCGGATTGAGCCGAAACAGCAGAGGCGAGGGCAGAAAGGGGACCGGCGTGGTGACATCGTCAGCGGCGGTGTTGACCCAGGTTTGTACGGCGAAAATTCGCTCGCTGGGGTTGGTGACAATCAACGAGGTGCTGCGTTTGTCGCTCTCGAACACTACCCGGGTTCCGCTGAGTGTCAGGGCGGCCTGAGCACATGGAATGGCGGCTGTCAGCATCATTACAGACAGGCAGGCGCCGAGGACCGGCCGGGAAATGGCCGCCTGCTTGATCGAATCAAACATTAATCAGTACCTTTTTTCAGGAGAAAAAAACAGGTTGGGCAGCATTGAGTACCCTTACCCGCCAAGGAGGCGGGCGAGGGTTGGAGCGTGAGTATCAGTTGATGGCTACGACGAACTGCACGTCCGCGGAGGCTGGACCGGCCGTTACCGCCGAGGCCGTGGAGCGGTAATAAGCGTCGAACCGCATGTCGGTCGGACCGGTGTCGTTCAGGTCATAATCGGCCGAAGTGCCGCCAGGAGCGACAGAGGCGCCGGTTCTGTCCCTGATTACGATTACTACGTTCTTGGCGGCGTCTGTCGTTGGGGAAACGGCAAAAAAAGCGCCAGTAGGGTCCGCGGTACCGTTGAAGGTGGCGTTGGCCTTGCTGCTCGGTGTAATAGAGCAACCGGGATCACCGTTGACACGCAAGGCAAAGCCCTTGCCACGGAGTTCCTGGCCTGCTGCGGTGAACCGACTGGCCTGGATGGTGCCCATTTTCACCTGGTTGCCGATGGAGCCATCGTCAGGGTTGACGACATCAATCCGGCAGGTGCTGGCATCGATCCTGCCCTCGAAGTGAATGGTGCCAGTATTGGCGAACGCCGAAGCGCCGAACAGGCTGGCGGTCAGACCGAGGGAGAGGGTGAGGAGAGACTTTTTCAAACGTTGTTCCTTTTCGATTAAACAGTGCCGGGCGTTTAAAGGTCGAGACGATGCCGTTGTGGCACTGTGAATTTTGGGTGGTAAAGCTTGAGGAGTTGCGGTGTCTCGAAGGGCGATTCTAGAAAGCGGGAGGAGAAGGGGATATGAGAGAACTCTCAGTTGGAGCAAAGAGTTGCAGAGTCACGGCGTGCCATTGACAGGGATAGCTCTATCCATGATTTGAGGTGAGGTGAGGTGAGGTGAGGTGAAAAGTCACTACAGATAGTGGGCGGAGCGAATCAATGGAATATTAATTGTTAGAAAAACCCTTGATTAACGAATGAATGTTTCGTTAATCAAGGGGTCGAGATTGATCAGGAATTTTGTGGTGCCATTGGAACAGTCAACATTGGTATGACAACTGGTGTGAAGCCTTCGGTCCTGCCTGTATGTGTCCACTTACCCGTTATTGAATCTTTCCGATATATCCCAGCAATGTTAGGCGGAACGTTTCGCGGGCGAGTATTTCTCACTTCATGTGGATCATAGGACGATGGCTGCGAAGAACCAGATCCAGCTGGCCCACGAGGTCCAGCAGGTCCAGCTTCCTCCGGATAGTTGGAGTCCGTTTGGCGAGGGAGGGTTGAATGGATACTCGTACTGCGAGGGGGATCCTGTAAATCAGAGTGATCCCACAGGCCATGTAAGTTTTTTCAAAGGCTTTCTTAATTTTCTTGGTTTGAGAAAGCCGCGCGCAACCGCGACACTTGCGCCAGAAACTATAAGGCCCTCGTCTAATCTGCGCCCCGAATCGACCACTCAGTCAAGGAGCAATGAACAATCAACCCCAAGATTACCAGCCTATAGCGGCGAGTTAGAGGGTAGGGATCTGCGGGAGCCTCGTCTACCAAATTATGAGGAGGATAACCTTATCAAATCGAATGTAGAGCGTTTTGTGCGATTGGAAGAGACCAAAGCCAAAATTTCGACAGGTCAGCTTCTTCCTGAGCTCCGAAAAGCCGATAAAAAAATGGCAATTGATCTCCTTAATGAAGAAATTGCTGAAATTCGTAAAGTCCAATATGGAATTCTTTTTGAGAATCCGCGGCAACCAGCTTCAAGAGCCACAACTGCGGACCAACAAAGACGAAATAGGCACGTTCTCGGGAGACTAATCAATGAAAATTCACGGAGGTAATGGCAATCAGACGTTGCTAAGTATTCCGACGCAGTCACGGGGAATGCCCAGCCTGTTCTATAGATCAATGCTATCCGCGAATTGTTACAAGGCATCGTCATCCGGACGGTTAGGGTGATGCGTCTTTTTTAGCGAATGCTCACTTTGTGTCATCCCAGTCCACTCACCCGGGCAAACTCCACCAACCCACCGTCATGGCCAAGTCCCAACTTGTCCATGGCGGTTCTTTTTTGTCGGCTGATGGTTTTTTCGCTGCGGTTCAATTGCGCGGCGATTTGCCGGCCGGACAGACCTTGCACGAACAATCGCACCACTTCCAGTTCCCGTTCGGAAAGGCTGACTACGGGGGAACCTGTAACGGAAGAGGGCATTGCCTGGGTTTGCAGAATTCGTGCAAATTCAGGGCACAGGTGTCGGCGTCCCCTGGTCACCGTGTGGACGGCTTTTACGAGTTCGCTCAGAGGGCTGCGCTTGTCAAACAGACCGCATACACCCTGATTGAGCAAGGCTCGCAGCAGTGAAGGATTGCGCAGCATGGTCATGACTATCAGCGGTATGTGGCTGAAGTTGCGTTTGAGGTAACCCATCAACGCCAGACCATCGGGGAAACGGCCATAGGGCATCGAGTAATCACTGATCAGCAAGTCACAAGGCGTTCGCTGCAAATGACCGATCAACTCACCGGCGTCGTGGGCCTGGGCGACTACCTTGAAAGGGTGACTGAGGGCCGTTTGGGCACCCATCAGCACCACGGGATGGTCGTCTGCGAGGATGATGCGAAAGGTTCTGTTCGAGTGATGCCTGCACGGTACGGGCGTATCGTCACAGGCATCGTCGCGGGTGGGGTCAAATTGTTGCTGGGTGAATATGTTTTGCAACGTCATGAAAAGTCTCAGCAAGGTCAGTAATTGGCCGGCCGCTGAAGAGGGGCTGATTCAAGGTGAATGGATCAGTCCTTGTTCCAGCGCCATCACCATGGCGATCCAGCGTGATCTCACGCCGAACTTTCGGCGGATGTTACAAAAGTGGTAGTTCACACCTGCTTCGGTACAGTCGACGATCCGGGCGATTTCCCAGGACGACTTGCCGGCGGCGGTCCACTGCAAGACTTCCTTTTCCCTGGCCGTGAGCTTGATCGCCTGGGGGGCTCGCACTCCTGTTGCTGAAATTTGACCGGGGCTGTAGACCGAAGCGAAGCGGTATTGGAACGGTACATAGTCGAATCTCCCATTCATCATCATTGACGGCGTGGGCGCGGCAGAATCTTCCTACTTCATTCAGGCATGGTTCGCGCGGCCGTCCTTCAGGCACCTGTGTAGGGCTGTAGGCACGGTCTTCTTATAGCGCGATTAATTTGCCTTGAAACCTGTCAGAAATTACAGGTAGCGACTGTAATCCGACTCTGAGGAAAGAGCTGTCAGTCGAAGCGACCGGGGATGTAGGGGATTTCTCTTCATTTTTCACGCGCCAACTGAGCACCTAACTTGATGATTCGATGGTTTTTTTGATGGGCGGGAAGTTAGCGCGTCCAGCTGGAAGCATTGCGCTTGATGAATGTGTTCGCCAATCGCAACAGGGCACGGGGCATTGAGCAACTGATGAATGGGCGGCCGGCCTGATGGAAGTGCATTGCAGATTCTGCCCCTTTGTCGGAATGCCGCCCGGAGCCGGCTCGCCCCCACAAGGACACCAACCTGCCTGTAGGAGCGAGCCTGCTCGCGAAAGCTATCGGACAGACACTGAAGCCCTCACGACCTCCACGTCGCACCATTGACCAGGTTCGCCGGCCGCTCACCCGCCAGTGCCGCCAGCAGGTTGTCCACCGCACAGCGCGCCATCGCCTCCCGCGTTTCATGAGTCGCCGAGCCGATGTGCGGTGTCGCCACCACATTGTCCAACTGCAACAGCGGCGAGTCGGCACTCAGTGGCTCGCGTTCGAACACATCCAGCCCGGCCGCGCGGATCCGGCCGGCGCGCAAGGCTTCGATCATCGCCGCTTCGTCCACCACCTTGCCCCGGGAAATATTGATAAAGATGGTTTCCGGGCGCATCAGAGCGAACTGCCCGGCGCCGATCAAGCCTTCGGTTTCAGCAGTCAGCGGCAAAGTCAGGCAGACGAAATCGGCCTGTTGCAACAACTCGGGCAGGCTGCGGTATTGCGCATTGAAACGCGCCTCGACCGCCGGTTTCGGCGAGTGGCTGTGATAGATCACCGGCATGCCGAAACCGAAATGCCCGCGCTGGGCCAGGGCCTCGCCGATGCGGCCCATGCCGATGATGCCCAGGGTCTTGCCGTGCACATCGGTACCGAACTGCGCGGGGCCGACGTTGCGCTGCCAGTGGCCTGCGCGAACCATGTTCGCCAGTTCCACCACGCGCCGGGCGGTGGCCAGGATCAGGGCGAAACCGGTGTCGGCGGTGGTTTCGGTGAGCACGTCCGGGGTATTGCTGAGCAGGATGCGCCGCTCGGTCAGGTAGTCGATGTCGTAGTTGTCGACGCCCACGGAAACACTGGCAATGGCTTGCAGGTTGGGCGCCAGATCAAGCAGTTCGGCATCGAGCTTGAGGCTGGCACCGAGTAAACCCTGGGCGCGGGGCAGGGCCTCGCGCAGTTGCGCCAGGCCTTGAGCGTCGAGGCTTTCGATCAGCGTCACCTCGGCCTGTGCCTGAAGGCGCTCCATCAATTGCGGCGAAAGTTTCTTGTATAGCACTACCTGCTTTTTCATCGTCGTCATCTCAACATCTGTTCAAGGGTGAGCCGCGGTTGGCCGTGGTACGGCGGGCTTGACCACGACCCGGTCACTGGCGCCGGGCTTGAGGAAAATCGTCAGCACCACCGAAAACATCAAGGCACCGCTCATCAACAGATACGACGCGCCGGGCGAACCGGTGGAGCTGTTCAGGTAACCGACCAGCCAGGAACCGCCGAAGGAGCCGAGGGCGCCCATGCTGTTGATCAGCGCCATGGCACCGCCGGCGACATTGGACGGCAGGATTTCCGGGATGATCGCGAAGAACGGCCCGTAAGGCGCATACATGCAGGCGCCGGCAATCACCAGCAGGGTGTAGGACCACCAGAAATGTTCGGCGCCCAGGGCGTAGGAGCCGTAGAAGGCAATCGAGGCGATCAGCAGCGGCGGCCAGACGAAGCGTTTACGCTTTTGCAATTTGTCCGAGCCCCAGGACACCAGCAACATGCCGATCACTGCTGCCAGGTACGGCAGCGCCGACAGCCAGCCGGCCTCGACCATGTCCATCTGCGCGCCGGCCTTGAGGATCGATGGCAGCCACAACACGAAGCCGTAGACGCCGATGCTCCAGCAGAAAAACTGCAAGGCCAGGATGATGACTTTCGGCGAGCGGAAGGCTTCGGCGTAGTTCTTCACCGCCTTGATGCCGACCTGTTCGGCGGCCAGGGCGCTTTCCAGGTCGAGTTTTTCCCGGTCGCTGAGCCACTTGGCCTGGGACGGACGATCATCGGCCAGACGCCACCAGATAAACGCCCAGAGTACCGCCGGCAAACCTTCGATGATGAACATCCAGCGCCAGCTGAAATGCTGCACCAGGTAGCCCGATACTACCGACATCCAGAGCATGGTCACCGGGTTGCCAAGGATCAGGAAGGTGTTGGCCCGCGAGCGTTCGGCACGGGTGAACCAATGGCACAGGTAGATCAGCATCGCCGGCATCACCGCGGCTTCGACCACGCCGAGCATGAAGCGGATGACGATCAGCCAGTAGGCGTTGGAAACGATCCCGGTCAGGGTCGCCAGGCTGCCCCAGAGGATCAGGCTGACGAAAATCAGTTTCTTCACGCTGTGTTTCTGGGCGTAGATCGCCCCTGGTACCTGGAAGAAAAAATAGCCGAGGAAGAACAGCGCGCCGAGCATCGACGACAGGCCCGGGGTGATCATCAGGTCGGCGGCCATGCCTGAAGCGGCGGCGAAGCCGTAGTTGGCGCGGTCCAGATACGCCAGGCTATAGGTGATGAACACGATGGGCATGATGTACCACCAGCGGCGGGTGGCGAGGGTTGCGGTTTTCATGGGTGGTGCTCCTGAGCTTGTTGTTTTTGTCGCAGCAGGTAACGGTTCTAAATCTTCAGTGACTGTGCCGGCCTCATCGCGGGCAAGCCCGCTCCCACAGTGGTTGTGTGTTGTTCATCAATTTGGTGGCAACCCGGGGCCCCTGTGGGAGCGGGCTTGCCCGCGATGGCGACCTCGAATTCGCCGGACATTTCAAGTCGAGTGGGCAACCCCTCCATATCCCCCCGACTCTGCACCGCCCGGCTGCCAATCCAGTTGGCGCGCTTCACGGCGTCGGCGAAGCTGTGGTTCTCCAGCAGCGCGCTGATCATGCCGACGGCGAAACCGTCGCCGGCACCGACGGTGTCGACCACGGTTTGCACCGGCACGCCGGCGACGAAACCCTGGGCCAGATGCGTGCGGTAGTAGGCGCCATGGGGACCCAGCTTGATCGCCACGGCTTCGGCACCCTGGTCGAGGTAGAATGCGGCGATGTCGGCCGGGTCTTCGAAACCGGTCAACAAGCGGCCTTCGCTCAAGCCCGGCAGCACCCAATGGGCGAGGGCGGCGAGGCGGTTGATCTCGGTGACCATCTGTTGTGTGCTGGCCCACAGGCTCGGGCGCAGGTTCGGGTCGAAGGACACGCTGCGCCCGGCATCGCGCATGCGGGTCATCAGTTCAATGGACATCTGCCGCGCCGATTCCGACAGTGCCGGGGGGATGCCGGTGGCGTGCAGGTGTCGGGCCTTGAGCAGATCAGGAACGATCGACTGTGGCGACAAATGGCTGGCCGCCGAGCCGCGGCGGAAATATTCGACCCGAGGATCGTCGCCATCGTCGGTGCGCGACTTGAGCTGAAAGCCGGTAGGGTGCGCTGCGTCGATGGCCACGTTGCTGCAATCGAGGCCTTCCCTTTTCAGGGTGTCGACCACGAATCGCCCCAAAGAGTCGTCGCCAACGCGGCTCAGCCACGCCACCTTGAAACCCAGCCGCGACAGGCCGATGGCGACGTTGCTGTCGGCCCCGGCAATGCGTTTGTGAAAGTGGTCGACATTGGCCAGGTCGCCGTTCTGATCGGCGACGAACATGGCCATGGTTTCCCCGAACGAGAGGATATCGAGCTCAGACATGCGCACTCTCCAGCTGCGCCTGGCCCAAGTGGGCGAGGGCGGTGACATGTTCGCGAGTCAGTTGCACCAGGTCGTCGCCTTGCAGCGGGTATTCCGCGGCCCGCATAACCCCTTGGGCCATGTGCCGCAGCAGCTGTTCCCACCCATGCAAGTCGCTGGCGGCCGGTGGGATGGCAATCAGTTTGCCGTCGGCGCGGCGGGTCACGGCCTTGCAGTGCACATAACCGACATGGCGACCGAGCAAGCGCGCGGCGCTGGCGGCGGACTGGTCCTGCCAATGCCAGTTGCCGATATCGAAGGTCATCCTGATCGGCAGGTGGTGCTGCTCGACTTCATCGAAAAAGCGCTGGAACGGTTCGATGCGGCCGCCGTGCAGGGTCTGGTCGTTTTCCACCAGCAACTGCACCGGGCTTTTGCGCAGAATTTGCGCCAGGGTTTGCAGGTTGCTGTTGTCGGTGAAGTAGCCCAGTGAAACCTTGAGCCATCTGGCGCCGAATGCCAGGGCACGTTGCAGGGCGATAGGCAATTGAGCATTGGGTTTCGACTGACCGGCCAGCCACAGTTCCATCGGCGAGGAATAGACGCTCTGCAAGCCCTGCGCTTGGGTCGCTGCGGCCAGTTTTGCCGGGTGTTCGTCGGTGAGCAATTCTTCACGCCATTCAATGTGCGTGGCACCGGCGGCGGCCAGTATGTCGATGAAGCTGCCTTGGCCGCGCTGGCGCACCAGGTCGGCGCCGTAGCTGGAAAGGCTGATGGAAACGGCGGGTTTGTTCATTGTTTTTCTACCTCTGAAACCGGTTTCATTTTTGTTCAAAAAAAAGCGCAGGGATTGGCTTGTGTGGTGAGGGTAGGAACGCCTTCGCTGGCAAGCCAGCTCCTACAGAAGACCGCAGTGCCATTGTAGGAGCTGGCTTGCCAGCGAAGGCGTCCTTACGTTGAAACACGCAATGTTGTCGACCCCCGCACAATCAACCGCGCCGAAAAATCCAATGTGCGCACCGGCCCGTCATCCCCGCGCAAGCGCTTGAGCAGGCATTCAAACGCGCGAGCACCGATTTCCTCGGTCGGCTGGGCGAGGGCGGTGATGCCGCTGCCCACCAGCGGGTACCAATCCAGATCATCGAGGGCAATCAGGCCCAGGTCTTCAAACAGTTTGCACTGCAGTTCACGCAAGGCATGGGTGCTCGCCAGGGCGGCAATACCGTTGGCACAAAACAGTGCTTTCGGGCCCGGGCCGGGGGTGTCGAGGAAGGTTTTCAAATGCGCAGTGAGCTCACTGCCGGTCTCGATGATTGACCCGCTCAGGCGTGGTCGTTGCGCAAGTTGCGCCTTGAAGCCGTTGACTCGTTCGATCCGCGAACTGGTGCCGTCGAAGGGTTCGGTGACCAGCAACAGGTCGCGGTAGCCGCGTTCCTCCAGGTGATCCAGGGCCATCTCGACTGCCTGCGGGTTATCCAGCCCGACCATATCGCTCTCAAGGTGTTCGACCTTGCGGTCCACCAGCACCAGGGGCATTTCCCGGTGCAGTTCGTGCAATTCGTCGCGGTGGTGGCCGAGGGTGTTCACGATCAGGCCTTCGATGTTGTACGAGCGCAACAGGGCCAGGTGCTGGCGTTCCTGCTCGTCATCGCGGTCGGTGTTGCACACCACCAGGCTGTAGCCGTACTGACGGCAAGCGGTTTCCACGCCATGCATCACGGCAATCGAATAGGGGTTGCGGATATCGGCCACCAGCATGCCGATCAGGCGCGTGCGCCCGCGCTTGAGACCGCGGGCCATCTGGTTCGGGCGGTAGCCCAGTTCGGCAATGGCCTGCTCGATGCGCTGGGCGATGGCGTCGGAGAGCAGGGCGCGGTCTTCGCCGATGAAACGCGAAACGCTGGCCTTGGAGACCTTGGCGTGTTCGGCCACATCGAGCATGGTCACGCGGCTGCGCTGGGCGGCGGAGAAATCGTTCACGGCTTGAACCTTCTTATTGGATTTATCAGGCTGGACACTTCTTGAAGCGTCTCTGAAACCGGTTTCAGGAGACACCAAAACCGGATTCGCCGTCAAGCCCCCGGTTGTGAATTGTCCGACAAAAGGCTTCAGGCCAGCATGCTCGACCAGGCCGAAACCAGTAACAACAGGGCCATGCAGCGGTTGAACCCTTGCATGGCGCGGGGTGAGCGCAGCCAGCGGCTCGATCCGACGCCAAGCAACGCCCAGGCCCCCAGGCAGGGCAGGGAAACCAGGAAAAACGCCAAAGACAGGTACAGCACATGCAGCAGCCGATCCTCGCCCACCCCGGCGAACACGCTGACCACGGCCAGGGCCATCATCCAGGTTTTCGGGTTGATCCATTGCAGACCGGCGGCGCCCAGCAGCCCAAGGCGGGTTTGCTCATTGCGAGCGTTGATGGCGCTGACCGGCGCGCGGAAAATCTGCCACGCGAGATAGCTCAGCCACGCCACGCCAACCCACTGCATGACGGCTTGCAATACCGGCCAACGCGTCAGGGAAGACCCCGCGCCGGCACCCACCAGCAATACAAGGATCGCGGCGCTGGCACAGGCGCCAAAAATGATGGGAACCGCAGCGAACAGACCGAACCGGGCGCTATTACTCAACACCAGAATATTGGTCGGACCGGGTGTGATGGCGGCGACAAAGGCGAACAATAGAAAGGGCAGGAACGTCGGAAAAGAGGAAAGCATCGCAGGCAAACTCCGTTGAAGATCGGTGAGTTGATCTTCAAGTCGCCCGGGCTATCTGTCTGGAAGATTTGAGCAGCGCGTGCGGTACATCGCCGGCGTCAGGCCGTACGCACGCACGAACCAGCGCCCAAGATGACTCTGGTCGGCAAAGCCCAGGGTCATGGCCACCACTGCCGGCAGTTCACCACGGGCCAGCATCCGCCGGGCCGTGGCCAGGCGCAACTGCACCAGATAGGCGTGGGGCGCCATGCCATAGGCGGCCTTGAAGGCGCGGGTCAGGCGGAAGCGGTCAACGCCCGTTACCGCCGCGAGTTGCTCGAGGCCAATGTCCTCGTGGGCGTGGGCATGCAGATATTCACGGGCTTTCTGCGCCACCAGGGGTAAACGCGGATCTTCTGCGTAGCACGCACGCCAGTGCAGATGGCGGGTCAGGCGTTCGAGCAAGCCATCGAGCGCGGTCTGGCGCACGATTTTCAATTCGCCGCGATGCAGGTTTTCAAACGCCAGGCTGGTGGCGCTTGCGAGCTGCACATCCGTGGCCAAGGTGTTGGCGAAGCACAATTGGCTGTTGTCCGGCGCCTTGTCGAACACAGCGCCGAGTTCGCGTTGCAGCCACTGCGGGTCGAGGTAAAGCATGCGGTAGGTGAAACCGTCCTCGGTGGGAGCCTCGCCATCATGGATATCACCGGGTTCGAGCAAAAACACCTTGCCCGGCGTGCTCTGGTGCCGGGCCCGCCGACAGTTGAACTGCTGGACACCCTGCTCGGTGACGCCCACCAGATAGCTGTCATGCCAGTGCGGGTCGTAGGCATGCCCCTCGAAATGCGCGCGCAGGGTCTCGATGCCGGTGTCGGCGTCCTGCTTGAGGTCGATCCAGTTGTGGGTGGTCATGGTGTACCTGCGGGACGAGTTGCCCCCCTATTTAACGCATGTGTCCGGGCCGCGCCTAGAACGTTTGTGCAGTCTTCAATTGAATAGGCCGGCGGCAATGTTGATCGAAAACCCGAGAATCGCGGTATTGAACAGGAACCCGATCAGCGACTGCGCCAGCACGATCTTGCGCAGGCCACGGGTTGCCACGCCGACATCGGAGGTCTGTACGGCGACGCTGAGGGTGAAGGAGAAATACAGGAAGTCCCAGTAATTGGGCGTGGTCAAGCCCTCGGCGAAACGCAGTGCCGGGTCCTTGCCGTCCCAGGTGTAGAACAGCCGCGCGTAGTGCACGCTGAAAATCACCCCGATCAGCAGCCAGGAGCCGAACACGGTCAGCGCGGTGAAACCGTAGTGCAGGAGCTTGCGGGTGGTCTCGAGGTTCTTGCTGCCCGCCAGTTCGAAGGTGATGGTCGCCAGGCTGGCCAGGGCGGCGATGCACACCACGAACAGCACCAGCCCGGCGTTCTCGTCCTCGATCTCGGCGATGCGTTTCACGTCCGTGGCCTTGGAGCGCACGGTGAGCCAGAGCATCAGCACCAGGTAGGTCCAGACCCCGGCGTTCCAGCCGATGAGGATTTTGCTGATGATCGAATCGGCTGGAGCCAGAATACCTGCCGCGACGCCGAGGGTGGCGGCGGCGGACAGACGCGGGTGGGTGTGGGTGAGGTAGGGCATGGTGGCTCGATGGGTCGGGGGATTGCAGACACCTTAGCCCAGCGTTGTCAGGTGTGACCACAATCGACCCTTGCAGGAGCCGGCTTGCCGGCGAAGGGGGCCTTGAGTAAGGCGCTTTTTTTCGGGCGCCTTCGCTGGCAAGCCAGCTCCTACAGGGGGATGTGTTTGGGTCAGGTGGGTTTGTGACGCTTGGGAACGAGCTTCATCACCAGCACAAAAAACACCGGCACGAACACCACCGCCAATGTCGCAGTGATCATTCCGCCAATCACCCCGGTACCGATCGCCTGCTGACTCGCGGAACTGGCACCGGTGGCAATCGCCAGCGGCACCACGCCGAGGATGAACGCCAGCGAGGTCATGACAATCGGCCGCAGGCGCAGGCGTGCGGCTTGCAGGGTGGCGTCGATCAGGTCGTGGCCTTCGTCGACCAGGCTCTTGGCGAATTCGATGATCAGGATCGCGTTCTTCGCCGACAGGCCGATGATGGTGATCAGCCCGACCTTGAAGAACACGTCGTTGGGCATGCCGCGCAAAGTCACCGCCAGCACCGCGCCAAGCACACCCAGCGGCACCACCAGCAGCACCGAGGTCGGGATCGACCAGCTCTCGTAGAGCGCCGCCAGGCACAGGAACACGATCAGTAGCGACAGCCCGAGCAGGAGCGGCGCCTGACTGCCGGACAAGCGTTCCTGCAACGACAGGCCGGTCCATTCCTGACCCAGGCCCGCCGGCCCCAGTGCCACCAGCCGCTCGATTTCCGCCATGGCTTCGCCCGTGCTGTGGCCGGGCTTGGGTTCGCCGGAAATCGCAATCGCCGGATAGCCGTTGTAGCGGGTCAACTGCGCCGGGCCCTGAATCCATTTGGCCTGGACGAAGGCGGACAGCGGCACCATGTTCTCTGCGTTATTGCGCACATGGATCTTCAACAGGTCTTCGACCTGGCTGCGCTGATCGCCTTCGGCCTGCACCACCACCCGTTGCATCCGCCCCTGATTGGGGAAATCGTTGATGTAGGTCGAACCGACCGCCGTGGACAATACGCCGCCGACCTCGGCAAAGGACACGCCCAAGGCATTGGCCTGCTTGCGGTCGACGATCAATTGCACCTGGGGCGCTTCGGCCAGGGCGCTTTCGCGTACATTCATCAGGATCGGGCTTTTCTCGGCGGCCGCCAGCAACTCGGTGCGCGCCTGCATCAAGGTGGCGTGACCGAGGCCGCCGCGGTCCTGCAGGCGGAACTCGAAACCGCTGGAGGTGCCGAGGCCGTCGACCGGTGGTGGCAACACCGCGAAGGCCATGGCGTCCTTGATCCGGCTCAGGGCAATGTTGGCACGGTCGGCAATCGAGCTCGCCGAGTCGTCGCTGCCGCGTTCGGACCAGTCCTTGAGTGTGGTGAACGCCAGTGCCGCGTTCTGCCCGCTGCCGGAGAAGCTGAAACCGAGAATCACCGTGCTGTCGCCGACACCCGGCTCGCCCTCATTGTGCGCCTCGATCTGCTCGACCACCTGCACCGTGCGGTTCTTGCTCGCGCCCGGCGGCAATTGAATGTCGGTGATGGTGTAGCCCTGATCCTCCACCGGCAGGAACGAGGAGGGCAGGCGGCTGAAACACAGCACCAGGCCCACCAGCAGTACGCCGTAGATCAACAGGAAACGGCCGCTGCGTTTCAACGCATAGGCGACCCAGCCTTGATAACGGTCGGTCAGCCGCTCGAAGCGCCGGTTGAACCAGCCAAAGAACCCGGCCTTTTCATGATGCTCGCCTTTGGCGATCGGCTTGAGCAGGGTGGCGCACAGCGCCGGGGTCAAGGTCAGGGCGAGGAACGCCGAGAACAGGATCGAGGTCGCCATCGACAGCGAGAACTGCCGGTAGATCACCCCGACCGAACCCTGCATGAACGCCATCGGAATGAACACCGCCACCAGCACCAGGGTGATGCCGATGATCGCCCCGGTGATCTGCTTCATGGCCTTGCGCGTCGCGTCCTTTGGCGACAGGCCTTCAGTGGCCATGATCCGCTCGACGTTCTCCACCACCACGATCGCGTCGTCCACCAGGATGCCGATGGCCAGCACCATGCCGAACATGGTCAGCACGTTGATCGAGAAACCCAGCGCCAGCATGGTGGCGAAGGTCCCCATCAGCGCCACCGGCACCACCAGGGTCGGGATCAGCGTGTAGCGGATGTTCTGCAGGAACAGGAACATCACCGCGAACACCAGCAGCATCGCCTCGAGCAGGGTGTAGACCACCTTGGTGATCGAGACTTTGACGAAAGGCGAGGTGTCGTACGGAATCTTGTATTCGACGTTGGCCGGGAAATATCGCGACAGTTCATCCATCTTCGCCCGCACCAGCGTCGCGGTGCTCAAGGCGTTGGCCCCCGGCGACAGTTGCACGCCGACGGCGGTCGACGGCTTGCCGTTCAGCCGCGTGGAAAACTGGTATTCCTGACTGCCGATTTCGACTCGGGCCACATCGGCGATGCGCACGGTGGAGCCGTCGGGATTGGCCTTGAGCACGATGTCGGCGAATTCCTCGGGCGTCGACAGCTGGCCCTTGACCAGGATGGTCGCGGTGATTTCCTGGGTGGTGCGGCTTGGCAGGTCGCCGATGCTGCCGGCCGAGACCTGGGCGTTCTGCGCGACGATGGCGGCGTTGACATCGGCCGGCGTGAGGTTGAAACCGATCAGCTTCTGCGGGTCGATCCAGATGCGCATCGCCCGCTCGGCGCCGTAGAGTTGCGCCTTGCCGACGCCGTCCAGGCGCTTGATTTCGTTCATCACGTTGCGCGCCAGGTAGTCGCTGAGCGCCACGTCGTCGAGCTTGCCGTCGCTGGAGGTGAGGGTGATCAGCAGCAGGAAGCCGGCGGAGACCTTCTCTACTTGCAAGCCTTGCTGGTTCACCGCTTGGGGCAGGCGCGACTCCACCACTTTCAGACGGTTCTGCACATCCACCTGGGCCATTTCCGGATCGGTGCCGGGCTGGAACGTTGCCTTGATCGTGGCGCTGCCGAGGCTGCTCTGGGATTCGAAATACAGCAAATGGTCGGCACCGTTGAGTTCTTCCTCGATCAGGCTGACCACGCTTTCGTCCACGGTCTGCGCGGAAGCGCCGGGGTACACGGCATAGATTTCGATTTGCGGCGGCGCGACGTCGGGGTATTGCGCCACCGGCAACTGCGGGATGGCCAGGGCGCCGGCCAGCAGGATGAACAGGGCGACCACCCAGGCGAACACCGGGCGGTCGATAAAGAACTGCGGCATATACAAGCGTCCTGCTTACTGGTCAGAAACCTGGGCAAATGGAAGAGGGGTGTCGTCGATCTGCACTTTTTCGCCGGGGCGGGCGTGTTGCAGGCCTTCGATGACGATGCGGTCGCCGGGCTTGAGGCCGCCGGTGATCACCCAGCGGTCGTTCTGCACCGGGCCCAGTTCCACCGGTTGCTGTCCGACCCGCTGTTCGGCGTCGAGCAGCAGCACCTGGGCAATCCCGGCGCTGTCGCGCTGAATGGCCCGTTGCGGCACGCTGATGCCCTGCTGGTTGACCGCCTGTTCCAGGCGCACGCGCACGAAGCTGCCGGGCAGCAGGTCGAGGTCGGGGTTGGGGAATTCACTGCGCAGGATGATCTGGCCCGTACCGGGATCGACCGTGATATCGCTGAACAGCAGTTTGCCCGGCAACGGGTAGAGGCTGCCGTCATCCTGGATCAGCGTGGCTTTGGCCTGGCCTTGGCCCACGGCCTGCATTTGCCCGGAGCGGAATGCCCGGCGCAGGTCGTTGAGTTCGCGGGTCGATTGGGTGAGGTCGGCGTGGATCGGGTTCAGTTGCTGAATCAGGGCCAGGGGCGTGGTTTCGTTCTGCCCGACCAGTGCGCCTTCGGTGACCAGCGCACGCCCGATACGCCCGGAAATCGGCGCGGTGACCGTGGCGTAACCCAGGTTCAATTTCGCCCGCTCGACAGCCGCCTTGCTGGCGGCCAAATCGGCGGCGGTCTGGCGTGCGTTGGCCCGGGCATTGTCGTAGTCCTGGCCGCTGACGGCCTTGTCGTCGATCAACTGGGCGTAGCGCTGTTCCTGCAAACGGGCCTGGAATGCGTTGGCCTCGGCCTTGCGCAATGCCGCTTCGGCGCTGTCGAGGTCGGCCTTGAACGGCGCGGGGTCGATGCGGAACAGCACGTCGCCTTTTTTCACATCGCTGCCTTCATGGAAGGCTCGTTGCAGCACGACACCCGGCACCCGGGCCCGCACCTCGGCGATGCGTGGCGCGGCAATGCGCCCGCTCAGTTCGCTGCTGATCGACAACGGCCGGGCTTCGATGGTTTCGATGCGCACGGTGGCCAGCGGCGCCGGTTCATCGGCGGTGGAGGCCTTGTCGCACGCGCTCAGTGTCAATGCCAGTGCAATCAGGCTGAGCCTGGCAAACAGATTCTTTGACATGAATTACCCCAATAATGACCCCGGCATGCTACCGGGCGCCGGCGAGGGTAGCGGTGAAGCTTTGTAGGTGCTGTGTGAAATTGTGTAAGGGTTTTACTCAGGTGTGTGCGGGGGCGTATATCCTTCAGACTTTGAATCTTCTTGCGCCTGTCAGGCCGCTTTCGCTGGCAAGCCAGCTCCTACAGGGATCTGCACGGTTGTAGGAGCTGGCTTGCCAGCGAAAGCGGCCTATCCGACGCCACTGCATTTTCTGGAAACACCCATGCCCAACATCCTCCTGGTCGAAGACGACACCGCCCTCGCCGAACTGATCGCCAGCTACCTGGAACGCAACGGTTACTCCGTCAGCGTGATCAGCCGCGGCGATCAGGTACGCGAGCGCGCGCGGCTCAGTCCGCCGGATCTGGTGATCCTCGACCTGATGCTCCCCGGTCTCGATGGCCTGCAGGTCTGCCGCTTGCTGCGCGCCGATTCGGCGACCTTGCCGATCCTGATGCTCACCGCCCGCGACGACAGCCACGATCAGGTGCTGGGCCTGGAAATGGGCGCCGACGACTACGTCACCAAACCCTGCGAACCGCGTGTGTTGCTTGCCCGGGTACGCACCTTGCTGCGGCGCAGCAGTCTCATTGAACCGCAGGCGGGCAACGACCGCATTCTGATGGGCAACCTGTGCATCGACCTGTCCGAACGCACCGTGACCTGGCGCGGGCAACCGGTGGAATTGTCCAGCGGCGAATACAACCTGCTGGTGGTATTGGCCCGACATGCCGGTGAAGTGCTCAGTCGCGACCAGATCCTGCAACGCCTGCGCGGTATCGAATTCAACGGCACCGACCGTTCGGTGGACGTGGCGATCTCCAAGCTGCGACGCAAGTTCGACGACAACGCCGGCGAGGCGCGCAAGATCAAGACCGTGTGGGGCAAGGGCTACCTGTTCAGCCGTTCCGAGTGGGAATGCTGAAGCCGATGTTCAGAATCCTCTTTCGTCTTTACCTGGTGACCATCGTCTCCTTCAGCGCGGCGATTTACCTGGTGCCGGACATGGTGATCAAGGTCTTCCACGAACGCTTCGTCACCTACAACCTCGATTACTCCCGTGGTTTGCAGACCCTGATCGTCAAGCAGTTCAAGGCCGTGCCGACCGATCAATGGCCGGCCCTGGCCGCTGAAATGGACAAGGACTTCCATCCACTGCATATCGTGCTCAGTGACAATGACGACAGCAGTCTGACGCCCAATGAACAGCAGCGTTTGCGCCGCGGCGAGAACGTCGTGCGCGTGGGCGACTGGGGCTGGCGCACGCTGGCCGTCGCGCCGCTGAATGAGCGCAGCGTGGTGCAAATGGTCGTGCCACCGGATCCGCTGGACGTCAGCCTGTTGTACTGGAGCATCAACGTCCTGATCGGCGCGACCATGCTCGCTTGCCTGTTGCTGTGGCTGCGCCCGCACTGGCGTGACCTGGAACGCCTCAAGGGCGCGGCCGAACGCTTTGGCAAGGGTCACTTGAGCGAGCGCACGCATATTTCCCCGAGCTCCAACATCGGCAGCCTGGCCAGCGTGTTCGACACCATGGCGGGGGATATCGAGAGCCTGCTCAACCAGCAGCGGGACTTGCTCAATGCGGTGTCCCACGAGTTGCGCACGCCGCTGACGCGCCTGGACTTCGGCCTGGCGCTGGCGCTGTCCGACGACTTGCCGGCGGCCAGCCGCGAACGCCTGCAAAGCCTGGTGGCGCACATCCGGGAACTCGATGAATTGGTGCTGGAGCTGCTGTCTTACAGTCGCCTGCAAAGCCCGGCGCGGCTCACGGAGCAGGTCGAGGTGTCGCTGGATGAATTCATCGACAGCATTCTTGGCAGCGTCGACGAAGAAATGGAGTCTCCGGAAATCGTCATCGACGTGCTGCTGCACGGCCAGCTCGAACGCTTCAGCCTGGACCCGCGCCTGACCGCCCGCGCCTTGCAAAACCTGCTGCGCAACGCCCTGCGCTATTGCGAGAAACGGATTCAGATCGGTGTGCAGGTGCACGCCGACGGCTGTGAGATCTGGGTCGACGATGACGGCATCGGCATTCCGGATGACGAGCGCGAGCGGATTTTCGAGCCGTTCTACCGCCTCGACCGCAGCCGCGACCGCGCCACGGGTGGATTTGGTCTGGGGCTGGCGATCAGCCGTCGGGCGTTGGAGGCGCAGGGAGGCTCACTGACCGTTGCAGCCTCGCCGATTGGGGGCGCGAGGTTTCGGTTGTGGTTGCCGACGTCGGCCTGAGCCTGGGGTTAAGTGTCAAGGCGAATACGCCCGCTTTCACTACTCAGAGAGTGTGTAGTAGACCGAGCAGGCGATGGTAAAGGTTGCGATGTCAAACTCTGAGAGTCCGGGTGTCGTCCTCCTATTGGGCTGGAGAATTCTGAGTAGCTAGGAGGTCGCGAGTTGATATGTGGAAGAGTTCTATCACTTATCTCGTAGGGAGGGGGAAGGGCCCGGTCAGGCAGCGGACTACTTCTACTTTCAGGCCAGTAACCCGGCGGCAGCTCGCGGTGCCGGGAGCCGGGTGACAACTGTTGCAGGGCTATGCTCCTTCGTCTGGAATCAATACTATCTCTCGGCTGCAAACGCCGATTCCTCACAAAATGGTTAACCTTCATTTTAAAGCCCAGCGTAGCAAGTGAGGCTGCAGCAATTGAAAGTCCTACTAGCACCCCCTTAACCGTCTTGTCCTCTACTAACTGCGATCCAACAAGAGCTCCCACTGCAACAGTCAAGGAAGTTCCGATTAAAATACTCAAGAAAGGAAGATGTCCCGTCGGATCACTCAGATTTACCGGGTCTCCTACACAATACGCATACGTATTCAAACCACCGTCCCCAAACGGACTCAAGCTATCCGGGCTACTGAGCCGCATCAACACCGGGTTGAACTGCCGATAACCATTGCCCAGAGGATAATGCCCGGTCAACGGGTCCCGCCGTTCGCCATTGAACCCAAGCAGGCTGAGCAATCCGTTTTCCGGGGAACGGTGGCCGTAGGGTGTGTAGGTGGCAGGTTGCGGTCCCGTGGCGCTGAGCGTATTGAGCACTGAGCGTTGCTGATCGGTTGCCAGCAAGGTGTTTTCGATCCGGGCGTTTGCATGGCGTTGTTGCGCCAACAGCTGATCTTCGTGCTGGAAAATACTGTTGCGCACCGAGCCTTGAATTTCCGTGGCCAGTCGGGTTTTGCAGTAAAAACGCTGAAGGCTGTCCAGGGTTGATGGCGCGCTGTTGTCCAAACGGTCCAGCGCATCATAGTGATAGTGGCACAGCACGGTTTCGCGAGGGGAAGCAGGCATTTTCCGAGCTCAAGGTAAGGTTCGATATTCGTACCTTTAGCATCGACTGTTTCCCGGTTGTTGCCCACTAGCAGAACTGCTAGGTCTTGGGTTCAACAAGCGCCAGCGTCCTCGGCGGGTTCATCGTTCGTTACAGGCTCAAGCGCTCAACCGACTGCGCAACAGCTTGGCCATCTCCTCCAGATCCGTCATCGGCTGATGCCCGATCAGCATCCAGGCGTGTTCCATGTCTGCCCAATACACGATGTTCAGCTCGCGCCGCCGTTCCCGGGCAAATTGGCGACTGCCGCTGTTGGAGCGGGTGACGCACAGCGCCATGGGGCCGTGCTCCGGATCGAGGTAGGTGATCTGGGCGATGGGCGCACCGTCGTATTCGAGGATTTGCGCACGCTTGAACTCGGCACGGGGCAGGCTCAGTTTTGCCGGCGCGAGGTCAAGGCCCAGGCGCACATCGATGGTCCGCAGTTGTGCCCGTTGGCTGGCTTCATCAGCGGGTAAATGATCCAGGGTTTGCGGCACGTAGAGCGCCATGTAATCGGCCACCAGGCCGCGCCAGCTGTGTGTCTGCTGGCTCGCTTGCCAACCGAGGAACAAACGGTCCGCCAGCACGCCGCCGGCCAGCAGTCCGGCCGCCGCGGCAAGGAACCAGCGTCGATTGAGCGCTGGGCGCACGGGAGAGGGCAGTGTGGCGAGCATGGCTTGCAGGCGATCCACCGGGGCCTGCCGGGCCAGTTCATCGTAGGCGTCCTTGAACGGCAGGCTGCTGCGACCCAGCCATTGCAAGCGCAGGCCGAGCATCGGGTCGGCGATGAGGGCCGCGTCGATGCGCGAGCGCTGCTCGGCATCGAGTTGGTTGTCGAGGTACGCCACCAGTTGTTCGTCCGAGGGTTTGGCGCTCATCAATGTTCTCCTCGGTTAGGGTTGGGCACCGTGTGCAACGGTGGGTATTCGGCCAGTTTCGCCCGAGCGGTGGCAAGGCGACTCATGACCGTGCCGATGGGTACTTGCAGCACATCGGCAACTTCGCGGTAGGACAACCCTTCGACGTAGGCGAGAAACACGGTTTCGCGCTGGGCCTCGGGCAATGCATCGACGCGCCGGATGACCTGTGCCGCCAACACGTGGGTCTGCGCCACGGATTCTCCATCGAACGACAAGGCTTGATCGGCATCCACCCAGCCCTGACCTTGACGCACCCGTTGGGCGCGGACTTCGTTGAGCCAGATCGAATGCAGAATGCTCAGCAGCCAGCGGTCCATGCGCGTTCCAGGCTCGTATTGCCCGGCCCGTTCCAGCGCCCGCACGCAGGTGGCCTGTACCAGGTCATCGGCGACATGCCGTTGCCGGGACAACAGCAGGCCGTAGCGCCATAAACGCGCCAGGTGCTGGTACAGTTCCGTTCGTATTGTCTGATCGCTGGCGATGGCGACCTCCGTCCGCTCGGGTTGTCAGGTTTTTGATGAACCGTTGATGGCTTCGGCCAGGTCCTGGTACTCCTCGCACTGGGTATTGCCGCAGATGGCTTTGATCTGCTGCAGTTGCTCCTGTGCAAGATCCAGCCGGCCTTTGACCACATAGGCCTCGCCCAGGTATTCACGGACTTGCGCGTATTGCGGGTCGAGTTTTACCGATTGCAGGTAATAACCGATGCCTTCGTCGGTTCGCCCCAGTTTACGCGTGGCGTAGCCGCGATAGTTCAACGCTTTTGCCGTATTGGGCTGTTTCAGTGTGTCGAGCAGGGCCAGGGCTTCTTCATAACGCCCGTCCTTGGCCAGTTGATAGGCATAGTTGGTGCGGTCTTCGTCAGGCACCAGGTTGCTGGTCTGCCTGACGCACCGCTGCGATCGGGTATCGAGCACCTGACCTTTGGGGCAATGGGGTCTGGCGGGGGGCTCGTCACCGCCGCCGCCACCGTTGGCCAGGGCGAGGGAGCCGGACAGCGTAACGGTCAGCAACAGCGGGGTCATCAGAACAGCAAAACGAATACTCATGGGCTTGGCTCCACAGGTTCATGGGTTTCAGATCAGGTCGCGCCCCGCCAGATGCAGCGCAAGGTCGAAACGGCCAACGGCTTGAACAATTGAAGGGAGCTGACGGCCCCCGACAATCTGATGTTCACGGTTGATGTCATGAGAACACCGCAGCATGCACAATTATTCATTACGTTCCGACGATGAACGATGTCTCGCTATCAGCCCAGCAAACGAATGGACGAGCCGGCAGACCAGGCCTGGATGTCCTCGATCATTTGCGAGAAGAACAGCCGGTAGTTCTGTTGGCTCACGTACCCGACATGGGGGGTTGCCAGCACGTTATCCAGCGTCCGGAATGGATGGTGGGCGGGCAACGGCTCCTGTTCGAAGACGTCCAGAGCGGCACCGGCCAGCCGCTGTTTCTGCAGCGCCTTGATCAGTGCCGCTTCATCGACAATCGGTCCGCGAGCGGTATTTACCAGCAGCGCCGTGGGCTTCATCCAGCCCAGTGCTTGCGCGTCCACCAGGCCGCGACTGCGGTCGCTGAGCACCAGGTGCACCGACAACACGTCGGCCTGTTCGAACAGTTCCTGCTTGCTGACATGGGTCACACCGACTTGCGCCGCACGTTCGGCGGTTAGGTTTTCGCTCCAGGCGATGACGCGCATGCCGAACACCTGACCGAACTGCGCGACGCGCTGGCCGATGCTGCCAAGGCCGAGGATCGCCAGCGTCTTGCCGTGCAGGTCGCCGCCCAGGCCTTGTTGCCACTGGCCGGCACGCAAGGCATTGGCTTCGACCACCAGGTTGCGGGTGGCGGCCATGATCAGCGCCCAGGTCAGTTCCGGTGCGGCGTGTTTGTAGCTGTCGGTGCCGCAGACCTGAATGCCCAGCGCGGCGGCAGCTTTCAGGTCGAGCGCGGCGTTGCGCATGCCGCCGGTCACCAGCAGTTTGAGCTTCGGCAGGCGGCGCAGCAGGTCTTCATCGAAGCGGGTGCGCTCACGCATCACGCAAATCACCTCAAACCCGGCCAGGCGCTCGGCCAGGGATGGGTTATCGGTGGGGTAGTCATGAAGAAAACTCACCTGGCCGACGCTGTCCAGCGCCGACCAGTCCACCACATCCCGCGCCACATCCTGCCAATCATCAAGCACTGCAATCTGTACAGGCATCAGCCTTTCCTCTTCAACGCACGGGGTTGGTCTTGTTCAGCCAGGCAAGCAGGGCCTGGTGGAATTATGCCGGTTGTTCCATCTGTGGCGCGTGGCCCATGCCAGGGAATTCGACCCGCGTCTGCCGATGCTGGCTCGGCTCGATCAGGGCGAGATTAAACACAGGCAATCGCCGCCTTTGATAGTTCAACCCATCCAGCCCGATGTCGCTACGGCCAGCACGCCGTAGCGGGCACCTTTGGCCAGGGTGACGATCAGCAGGAAGCGCCCCAGGGGCTCGCGCATGACCCCGGCGACCAGCGTCAGCGGATCGCCGATCACTGGCAGCCAACTGAGCAGTAATGACCAATGGCCGTAGCGTTGGTAATGAAACCGGGCTTTTTCCAGGTGCCGGGGGTTCACTGGAAACCAGCGCCGGTCACGGAATCGCTCGATCCCGCGACCCAGCCACCAGTTAAGCAGCGAGCCCAGGACGTTGCCGAGCGTTGCCACTGCCAGCAGTGCCCAGAGCCAATACCGATCGCTGAGCAGCAGTGCGACCAGCACGGCTTCGGATTGCAACGGCAGCAGCGTGGCGGCACCGAATGCGGCGAAAAACAGCCCGAGGTACGCGCCGGACATCAATGGGCGGGGTAGTCCGCAACCACCACGTCAGTGCCGTCCTTTTTCAGACCAATGACCTGATAGGCATCGCTCATGCCGTCCATTTCCATGCCGGGCGAGCCCATGGGCATGCCGGGGGCGGCGACGCCAAGCAGATCGTTGCGCTTGCTCAGGGCCAGGACCTGAGCGGCCGGGACATGACCTTCGACGAATTTGCCGTTGATCAATGCGGTGTGGCACGACGCCAGGCGCGGCGGTACACCGTGCTGTTGCTTGAACTCACTCATGTTGGCTTCGACGTGGTCTTCGACCTTGAAGCCATTGGCCTCCAGGTGGGTGATCCATTTTTTGCAGCAACCGCAATTGGCGTCGCGATGAACCTCGATCGGAATGAGGTCGGCGGCCTGGGCCAGGGAGGAAATGAACAGGGCGCTCAGGGCGATCAGACGCAGAGGGTTTCGCATGGGATTCGTCTCGGCTAACGGGCAAAAAAACGCATTTTGACCATTTTTATTGGTCAGGCATTCAAGGAGTGTTTCGAAATACTACAAAGTTCCGCCGTTCGATGATGGTAGATCAACGCTGTCAGGCAGATGAGGGGCACATTACAAAATCGTCAGGTGAAAGGCAGAAGGTGCGTGTCTATGTGATCCCCGGGTTCAAAAAGGTTTTTCACGCAATCCCGGGGAACACCGATACCTGTAGGAGCCGGCTTGCTGGCGATGGCGGCCTTCTGGCTGGAGTATTTTATTGGTGGTGTACATATCCATTTCTGCGGTAACGGCCGCCCCTTTGGTGTACGCATTCCCTGTAGGAGCTGGCTTGCCAGCGATGGCGACCTTACGGCCGACCATTTTCTTCCTGGTGTACATATTCATTGCTGCGGTAACGGCCACTTATGGTTCCGCCCT
>NZ_AKJJ01000110.1:0-17662 GCF_000282395.1 Pseudomonas sp. GM55
GACCTCAGCCCCGGCCAGCCGTTACGGCGGCCGAACCCCAGGTGGTTCTCCAGCGGCGTTTTACGCCATGCAGACCAAACCAGGCCAGTACGCCGAGGCTGGCGAACAACCACAGTGCCAGTTGATAGCTGCCGGTGCTTTGCTTGATCGCGCCCATGCCGGCCGCGAGGGCAAAACCACCGATGCCGCCCGCCATGCCAATCAGGCCGGTCATCACGCCGATTTCCCGACGAAAACGCTGCGGCACCAACTGGAATACCGCGCCATTGCCTGCACCCAGACCGAGCATGGTGCAGACGAAAAGTGCCAGTGCGGCGTAGGAGTTCGGCAGGTTGAAACCGACCACGGTAATGCAGATCGCCGCGACGGTGTACATCGCCAGCAAGGTCCGAATACCGCCGAAACGGTCAGCCAGCGCGCCGCCCAAGGGGCGCATCAGGCTGCCACCGAACACGCAGGCAGCGGTGTAGTAGCCGGCAGTGACCGGGCTCAGGCCGTACTGGTCGTTGAAGTAACCGGGCAGGGCGCTGGCCAGGCCGATAAAACCGCCGAATGTCACGCTGTAGAAAAACATGAACCACCAACTGTCCCGATCGCCCAGGGCCTTGAAGTAGTCGGCCATGGATTTGGCTTTTGGTCGCTCGGGGGCGTTTTTGGCCAGCCAGGCGAAGACGATCAGGGTCAGGATCAGCGGGATCAGGGCGAAGCCGAACACGTTGCTCCAGCCAAACGCTGCCGCCAGCACCGGGGCGATCAATGCGGCGAACACCGTGCCCGAGTTTCCCGCACCGGCGATGCCCATGGCCTTGCCTTGGTGCTGTGGCGGATACCACTGCGATGCCAACGGCAGGGCGACGGCGAAAGAAGCGCCGGCCATGCCCAGGAACAGCCCCAGCAGCAACGCTTGCTCGTAGCTGTGGATACCGAGTTTCCAGGCGCCGAACAGGGCGCAGATCACAATGACCTGACCGATCAGGCCGGCAGTTTTGGGCGACAGGCGATCAGCCAGCATCCCCATGGCAAAACGCAAGACCGCCCCGGCCAGAATCGGCGTGGCCACCACCAGCCCGCGTTGCTGCGTTGTCAGGTGCAGGTCGGCGGCGATCTGTACCGCCAGCGGTCCGAGCAGATACCAGACCATGAAGCTCAGGTCGAAATAGAGGAAGGCTGCGAACAATGTGGGGGTATGGCCAGATTTCCAGAAGCTTGAATTCATCGCGCACCTCAGCTGTGAAGAGTCTCGGAAGGAGTCATGAGCTTGCAGGTGGGGCGCCGTTACGGCCGCACCACCGGCCCCGTGCTGTGGGGCCAAAACGAAAAAACGCCGCGACCCGATTCGCCAGGGGCAAATGAGGTGCGCGACGTCTTTGTCGTAGGTGGGGCAACCGCCGTTGGTTACCTGTGGTGATTACTTAGCGAGATTTGTGCCAACAACCGAGACCGAGTCGTGGCCAATCGCGGGCAAGCCCGCTCCCACATGTTTTGTGGACACCAACTATCCATGTGGGAGCGGCGGTGCGGCGATCCGACTTGCCCGCGATGGGGCCCTGACAGGCAATGCGATGCTTCAGCCGAGCAACTCGCTCATGGCAATGATCTGCTCCGCCACCTGAATCAGCTTCTGCTGTCGGCTCATCGCCTGGCGGCGCATCAGGGTGTAGGCCTCTTCCTCGTTGCAATTCTTCATTTTCATCAGCAGCCCTTTGGCCAGTTCGATGCGCTTGCGCTCGGCCAATTGCTGGTCGCGGGCATGCAACTGGGCACGCAGGGCCTGATCGCTTTCGAAGCGCGCCATGGCCACATCGAGAATCGGCTGCAGGCGTTGTGCGTGAATGCCTTCGACGATGTAGGCACTGACCCCGGACTTGATCGCCTGTCGCATCACCTCGGGGTCGTGCTCGTCGGTGAACATCACAATCGGTCGGGGCTGGTCGCGAGTCACCAGCACCACTTGTTCCATGACATCGCGCCCCGGTGACTCGGTATCGATCAGGATCACATCCGGACGCACCGTTTCGACGCGTTCGGGCAAGTCGATGGTCAGGCCGGATTCATCAATCACTTCGAAACCAGCCTCGGTCAGGGCGGCCTTCAGGCGTCCGACTTTTTTGGCAGTGTCGTTGATCAGCAGGATACGCAGCATGTTCGTGGTCTCCTGTCAGCGGCTGGCGGATCGGTGCGAGCTGTCGCTCATGGCGTGCAGTTTGAAACTGCGGGCATATCCGGCCGGGTCCGAGCCGTCCCAGATTTTGCCGTCGATCAACTGACTGCTGCGCATCTCCTTGCCCAGTGCCGCGACACCTACAGCGCTGGCCGCTTCACGATATAAGTCTAGTTGCTGGACTTGACGGGCCACGGCCAGGTAATCCGGGTCGTCGCGCAGCAAACCCCAGCGACGGAACTGGGTCATGAACCACATGCCATCGGACAGGTGCGGCAGATTGACCTCGCCTTCACCATGGAAGCGCAGGGCGTGCGGGTCTTGCCAGCGATTGCCCAGACCATCGGCATAGTCGCCCAGCAGGCGCGGCTCGATGCATTCCAGTGGTGCATCGAGGTATTGCGCCGCGCTGAGCAATTGCGCGGTGCTGCGACGATTTTCGCTGCTTTCTTCGATGAAGCGACTGGCCTCCAGAATCGCCATCACCAACGCGCGGGCAGTGTTGGGGTATTGCTCGACGAAGGCGCGGGTGCAGCCCAGGACCTTTTCCGGGTGATCGGGCCAGAGGGTCTGGGTGGTCGCCATCGTGAAACCAAGACCCTGTTGCACTGCGCTGGCGGACCAGGGCTCACCGACACACAAACCGTCGATACGCCCGGCTCGCAGGTGCGCGACCATTTGCGGTGGCGGCACCACGACGCTGTCGACATCCAGCAGCGGGTGAATGCCCTGGCTGGCAAGCCAGTAATACAACCACATGGCATGGGTGCCGGTTGGAAACGTCTGGGCGAAGGTGAGTTTTGAGCGAGTTTGGTGCACGTGACGATCCAATGCTTCAGGACTGGTCACTCCCAGCATCTGCAAGCCGCGGGACAGATTGATGCTCTGGCCGTTCTGATTCAGGCCCATCAACACGGCCATGTCGGTCGCGGCCACGCCGCCGATGCCCAGGTGAACGGCGTAGACCAGACCGTAGAGACTATGGGCCGCATCGAGTTCGCCGCTGACCAGTTTGTCCCGAAGGTTGGCCCAGGACGATTGGCGCTTGAGGTTCAGGGTCAAGCCATGGGGTTGGGCGAAGCCCTGGGTGGCGGCGACAACCACCGAGGCGCAGTCGCTCAGGGCCATGAAGCCGAGATTGATTTCGGTTTTCTCCGGGGCATCGCTGCCATTGACCCAGGCCAGAGGGCTGGCTGACGGTTCGTTCATCGCGTGATCACCTTGCAAAAAAAACGTCGTCCCGAGTGCTTGCATGAGCAGGCCGGGGACGACGCCATTGTCTTTGCACTCATTCCGTCGTTGGCATGGGTGCTGGTGCCTTAAGTGGTGCAAGGCATATGCCATTAACCGTTGATTTGCTCACGCGCCTCGCTTGCAGCCCCGTTGCCCGGCTATAATCGCCGCCTCAATTCGCCGCCAATCGAGTCAAATCCGCCCATGTACACCCTGGCCCGTCAGCTGTTGTTCAAACTCTCCCCGGAAACCTCCCACGATCTGTCCCTGGACCTGATCGGCGCGGGCGGACGTCTTGGGCTCAACGGCTTGCTGTGCAAGGCCCCGGCGAAGACGCCGGTGAATGTCATGGGCCTGGACTTCCCGAATCCGGTGGGGCTGGCCGCCGGCCTGGACAAGAACGGCGCGGCCATTGATGGTTTCGCCCAACTGGGTTTCGGTTTTGTCGAAATCGGCACCATCACGCCGCGTCCGCAGCCGGGCAACCCGAAGCCACGCCTGTTCCGCCTGCCGGAAGCCGAGGCGATCATCAATCGCATGGGCTTCAACAACCTCGGCGTCGATCACCTGCTGGCCCGCGTGGCGGCGGCCAAGTACAAGGGCGTGCTGGGTATCAACATCGGCAAGAACTTCGATACGCCAGTCGAGCGTGCCGTGGATGACTACCTGATCTGCCTGGACAAGGTTTACGCCCACGCCAGCTATGTGACGGTCAACGTCAGTTCGCCGAATACGCCGGGCCTGCGCAGCCTGCAATTCGGTGACTCGCTCAAGCAGTTGCTGGCTGATCTGGCCGAGCGTCGTGCGGAACTGGCCTTGCGTCATGGCAAACATGTACCGCTGGCGATCAAGATCGCGCCGGACATGAGCGACGAAGAAACCGCACAAGTTGCACAGGCGCTGATCGAAACCGGAATGGATGCCGTCATCGCCACCAATACCACCCTGAGCCGCGTAGGCGTCGAAGGCATGGAGCATGGCGACGAGGCCGGTGGTCTGTCTGGCGCACCGGTTCGCGACAAGAGCACCCACACCGTGAAAGTGCTGGCATCGGAGCTGGGTGGTCGCCTGCCGATCATCGCTGCCGGTGGCATTACCGAAGGCAAGCATGCCGCAGAGAAAATCACCGCTGGCGCGAGCCTGGTGCAAATCTATTCGGGCTTCATCTACAAAGGCCCGGCGCTGATTCGTGAGTCCGTAGACGCCATCGCAGCCCTGCGCTGAGCCTATGTAGGAGCGAGCCTGCTCGCGATGGTCGATAACGATAACGCGTGCTTTCTGGATACACGCGGTGTTCTCGGGTCCATCGCGAGCGAGCTCGCTCCTACACAGGGGGATTGTTCTAGGCCAATGAGCAGGCATAAAAAAGGGCCCCTCTAAAGGAGCCCCTGGGCCGGAGCCCGCCGTCCGGATGGGACGCGCATGGTTAACTCAGTACAAAATCAGATTGTCGTGTCGGAGTGTTGTGCCCTGTAATTAGCCGACGGCGTGAAGTTCGTTGAGTCTGTGGATTCCCGCAGTGCCGGTCATACCGTCCCAGTTGTCGCCGCGTCCTTCTCGCCAGCCGTTGATCCAGGCTTGACGTACCGACGGTAGAGTAAATGGGCAAAGCTCACGGGATTTACCACCAACGCCATATTGATATCCGCGCAAAAATGCTCTTTCCAACGGATCACGCTTAAGTCTTCTCATAGGGTGTTGCCCTCACTTGTTGACTGTATTTATCGCGTCGACCTCAATCGAGGTCTGGCAGAAATGTCTGCCGTTGGGGGCTCGCTGCCGGCGTGGCGAGCCAAGGTGTTGACGTCCGTTGTGGCGCCAACCTGTATTGAGTTCTAACCAATGCGTCACATCGAGGGAATGACCGTTTTGTCATAAGGACGTAACCGTTCATGTGTTAAGGCCATAAGTAACAGCGTGTTTGTAGCGTATTTATTGGCCAAACCCCGGTATGATCGGCCCTGCGCTGGATGATGGGCTTAATCCTTTAGTGAGAATGGCTCCCGTTGCCGGGAAGCACTATTCGACGAAGGGTCGACTTATGACATTTTGTTGCATCAACTTTTTAATCTGCCTTTGCATCTAAGCTCATTTAACCCGGGCAGCAAGGGTGGAACGGCACACCTTCGTGCCACGCGGGCGCTCTTCGAGAAAAGCGCCTGATTGAAAACCGGACCGGCAATGCGTTGCCCGGTCACTCAGCTAAAGGTTCTGGAATTCCCATGTCCGATCGTTTCGAACTCTTCCTCACTTGCCCAAAAGGCCTTGAAGGCCTGCTCATCGAGGAAGCCGTCGGGCTTGGCCTTGAGGAAGCGCGGGAGCACACCTCTGCCGTGCGCGGCATGGCCACCATGGAAACCGCTTATCGCCTGTGCCTGTGGTCGCGCCTGGCCAACCGCGTGCTGTTGGTGCTCAAGCGTTTCCCGATGAAGGACGCCGAAGACCTGTACCACGGCGTGCTGGACATCGAGTGGGAAGACCACATGCTCAATGACGGCACCCTGGCCGTCGAATTCAGCGGCCATGGCTCGGGTATCGACAACACCCACTTCGGCGCGCTGAAGGTCAAGGACGCCATCGTCGACAAGCTGCGTACCCCGCAAGGCGACCGTCCGTCCATCGACAAGCTCAACCCGGACCTGCGCATCCACCTGCGCCTGGACCGCGGCGAAGCCATTCTGTCCCTCGACCTGTCCGGTCACAGCCTGCACCAGCGCGGTTATCGCCTGCAGCAAGGTGCGGCACCGCTGAAGGAAAACCTCGCGGCTGCCATCCTGATCCGTTCCGGCTGGCCGCGTATCGCAGCCGAAGGCGGCGCCTTGGCCGACCCGATGTGCGGTGTCGGCACGTTCCTGGTGGAAGCGGCGATGATCGCCGCCGACATCGCGCCGAACCTGCGTCGCGAGCAATGGGGCTTCACCGCCTGGCTCGGTCACGTTCCGGCGCTGTGGAAAAAACTTCACGAAGAAGCGTCCGAGCGTGCAACGGCCGGACTGGCCAAGCCACCGTTGTGGATTCGCGGCTACGAAGCCGATCCGCGGCTGATTCAACCGGGCCGTAACAACGTCGAACGGGCCGGCCTGAGCGAGTGGATCAAGATCTATCAGGGTGAAGTCGCGACTTTCGAGCCGCGCCCGGATCAGAACCAGAAAGGCCTGGTGATCTGCAACCCTCCGTATGGCGAGCGTCTGGGCGACGAGGCGAGCCTGCTCTACCTCTACCAGAACCTCGGCGAGCGCCTGCGTCAGGCCTGCCTGAACTGGGAAGCGGCGGTATTCACCGGCGCGCCGGACCTGGGCAAACGCATGGGCATCCGCAGCCACAAGCAGTACTCGTTCTGGAACGGCGCCCTGCCGTGCAAGCTGCTGCTGATCAAAGTGCTGCCGGACCAGTTCGTCACTGGCGAGCGCCGTACCCCGGAGCAACGCCAGGTCGAGCGTGAACAGGCCGCCTATGATCAGGCGCCAAACGAGCCGCAGGAACGCAAGTTCAACAAGAACGGCAACCCGATCAAACCGACGCCGGCACCGGCTCCGGTGGTCGAGCAGCCGCGCCTGAGCGAAGGCGGGCAGATGTTCGCCAACCGCCTGCAAAAGAACCTCAAGGCCATGGGCAAGTGGGTCAAGCGTGAAGGCATCGACTGCTACCGCGTCTACGATGCCGACATGCCGGAATACTCCATGGCCATCGACCTGTATCACGATTGGGTCCATGTGCAGGAGTACGCCGCGCCGAAATCGATCGACCCGGAAAAAGCCTCGGCCCGCATGTTCGATGCCCTGGCAGCCATCCCGCAGGCGTTGAACATCGACAAGAGCCGTGTGGTGGTCAAGCGCCGCGAGCGTCAGAGTGGCACCAAGCAGTACGAACGCCAGGCGGCGCAGGGCAAGTTTGTCGAGGTCAATGAAGGCGGCGTGAAGCTGCTGGTGAACCTCACCGACTACCTCGACACCGGTCTGTTCCTCGACCATCGGCCGATGCGCATGCGCATCCAGAAAGAGGCGGCCGGCAAGCGCTTCCTCAATCTGTTCTGCTACACCGCAACGGCCAGTGTGCATGCGGCCAAGGGTGGCGCGCGCAGCACCACCAGTGTCGACCTGTCGAAAACCTATCTGGACTGGGCACGTCGCAACCTGTCGCTGAACGGTTTTTCCGACAAGAACCGCCTGGAGCAGGGCGATGTGATGGCGTGGCTCGAAGCCAGTCGTGACGAGTACGACCTGATCTTCATCGACCCGCCGACGTTCTCCAACTCCAAGCGCATGGAAGGCGTGTTCGACGTGCAGCGCGACCAGGTGCAACTGATTGACCTGGCCATGGCGCGCCTGGCGCCTGGTGGTGTGTTGTACTTCTCCAACAACTTCCGCAAGTTCGAGCTGGAGGCCAATCTTGGCGAGCGTTATGCGGTCGAGGACATCACCGCCCAGACCATCGATGCGGATTTTGCCCGCAACGCCAAGATCCATCGCGCCTGGAAAATCACGGCCCGTTGACGGTTGAACCCACTTTGTAGGAGCGAGCTTGCTCGCGATGGTCGACAACGATAACGCGTGCTTTCTGAATGCACGCGGTGTTCTTGAGTCCATCGCGAGCTGAGCTCGCTCCTACAGGGTGCTGGTCAAATTAGTGGCTAATAGCTATAACTCAACTCATGGCCAAAGGGCTTTCCCGCACCTGGCGTTTTGAGTTTGCGTTTTATGTCGTTGCACGCCGTGCGCCCCAAGATCCTGGGTTTTCTCAGCGAAGATGTCTCGGCCTGGCTGGTCGCGCTGCTGGTATTACTTGTCGGCGGGGTGCTCACAGGGTTGCTGGCGTGGTCGACGCTGAATCTGTTTCACCATCAATTGCGGCAACGCTTCCAACTGCTGGCCAGTGAGCGTTACAGCCGTATCGAAGAGCGTTTCGAAGATCAGGAGCAGCGCCTCGATGGCCTGCGCCGTTTCTTCGCCAATTCCAGTTCTGTTTCCCGTGCGGAATTCGACGGTTATACCCAGCCTTTGCTGCTGCGGACCCAAGCCTATTCCTATGCGGAACGGGTTACCGGCGAGCAGCGGGCGGCGTTCGAGCGCCGTGTGCGCGACGAAGGCGTGAGTAACTTCACCCTGCGCGAACTCGATGCCGACGGTCAGCTGAAACTGGCGGGCGAACGCAACGAGTACGTGGTGGTGCTCTATAGCCAGACCCAAAGCAAACTCGGTTCTCCCCTTGGTTACGACTTGCTGGCCCAGCCGCTGCGGCGTGCCACGCTTGATCGGGTCGATCAGCATGGCGCCATGGCGGTGTCGCAGCCGATGCATCTGGTGAATATCGAGCCGGCTTATGCACGGGGGGTGCTGCTGGTTGCGCCGGTCATGCAGCGCAACAGTCAATACCACACGAAACCCTACGGTTATGTCATGGCAGTCATCAGCATGCGCCAGTTGCTGGCGGACGGGCTGCCGGAAGCGAGCCATGATTATCTATCGGTGCGCATCCTCGATTTGTCGACCGACGACCAGCACGAGGTGCTGTTCGAGTCGCCCAACCCGCCGACCATCAGCGAGTTGTCCGCCACGCGCCTGTTGCGCATGGCCGACCATGACTATCAAGTTGATATCCAGCCCAGTGCAGCTTTCATCCAGGCCAATCATTCATCGGTGACCAGTGTGGTGGTGCTGGGTGGTTTGCTCAGTGTGTTGCTCAGTGCCCTGCTGTATGTGTTGGTCAGCCAGCGCCAGCGGGCGTTGAGACTGGTCGAGCAACGCACCCGGGAGCTGCGCGATCGAGAGCAAGAGCTGCGCGGCACCCATGGTCAGTTGCGTGGCGTGCTGAATGCCGCCACCCAGGTTGCGATCATCGCCACCGACCTGCGCGGCGTCATCAGCACTTTCAACGCGGGTGCCGAGCAGATGCTTGGCTATACCAGTGCCGAAGTGGTCGGCCATATGACCCTGGAGAGCCTGCACCTGCCCCGGGAACTGGCCGCTCGTTCGGCAGAGTTGAGTGCACGCTATGGCAAACCGGTGCCAGCCTGTCACGCGATGCTGGTCGAAGGCGACATGGAGGGCAGCCACGAGGCGCGGGAGTGGACGCTGGTGCGCGGCGATGGCAGCCATTTGATGGTCAACATGCTCGCGACACCGGTGCTCGACGAGCAAGGCCTGTGGGTCGGGCACCTGGCAGTGTGCATCGACATCACCGAACGCAAACGGGTTCATGAAGCGCTCGCGGCGCGGGACCTGCTGTTGAAGAAACTCAGCGCCCACGTGCCCGGTGGCATCTACCAGTTCAAGATGGAGTTCGATGGGCGCTTCAGTGTGATCTACGCCAGCGACGGCATTCGCGAGATCTACGAGCTCGAGCCCGACGTGCTGCTGCTCAATGCCGAGTCGATCTTCACCCGGATTCACCCGCAGGACACCACCCGTGTCCGCGCCTCGATCCGCGCCTCGGCCGACACCCTCAGCCCCTGGCGCGAAGAGTACCGCGTGCAACTGCCGCAACGTGGTTTGCGTTGGGTTCGCGGCGAAGCCACTCCGGAGGAACTGCCCGGTGGCGGTGTGCTGTGGCACGGCTACATCTCGGACATTTCCGATATGAAACGAGTGGAGGAAGAGTTGCGCGCGTTGTCGGTCACCGATTCGCTGACCGGTATCCACAACCGGCGTTATTTCCAGGAGCGCCTGACCACCGAAATGGCCAGGGTAGAGCGCGGCGGTGGGGATTTGTCGGTGATCATGCTCGATATTGACCATTTCAAGCGCATCAATGACCTGCATGGCCATGCCACCGGTGATCGGGTGTTGCAGGCAGTGTGCCAACGGATCGGCCACCGGCTGCGTCGCACCGATGTGTTCTGCCGCTTGGGCGGTGAGGAGTTCATGGTGCTGTGCCCGGATATCAACGGCGAACATGCCTATGTATTGGCCCAGCAATTGTGGCAAGGCTTGCGCAGTTCACCCATTGAAAATGTCGGTACCGTCACCGCCAGTTTCGGGATTGCCAGCTGGCGGGTCGGGGAGGGCGCCGATGCCTTGCTGTTACGCGCGGACTCGGGGGTCTATGCGGCGAAGCAGGCGGGAAGGGATCGGGTGGAAAAGGAAATGAACTGATCCGGGCAGTGCGTTGACCCATGTGGGAGCGGCGGTGCGGCGATCCGACTTGCTCGCGATAGCGGTGTGTCAGTCGCGATCAATTTGACTGGACTGACGCTATCGCGGGCAAGCCCGCTCCCACAGGGACCTGCTGTGTTCTTGAAATCCGGTTACAACACCGAAGCCGTCTGCGGCGTTTTCGGTTGGCGGTACAGGTCGAGCAGCACCTGATCGAGCACCGAAGAGGCGCCGAACGGGGCCTTGTCGTTGAGGATCGCTACCACCGCCCAGGTGTTGCCGTTGACGTCGCGACTGAAACCGGCAATCGCCCGCACGGTGTTCAGGGTGCCGGTCTTGACGTGGGCTTCACCGCGCATCGCAGTGGTCTTGAGGCGCTTGCGCATGGTGCCGTCGGTGCCGGCAATCGGCATCGAACTGATGTATTCGGCGGCATACGGGCTGTGCCACGCCGCTTCGAGCATCGAGGCCATTTCCCGGGCGCTGACGCGCTCGGAACGGGACAGGCCGGAGCCGTTCTCCATCACCAGATGCGGCGCGGTGATGCCCTTTTTCGCCAGCCACTGACGCACCACACGCTGGGCGGCCTTGGCGTCGTCAGCATCGGCATCGGTGCGGAAGCGTTGGCCGAGGCTCAGGAACAACTGCTGGGCCATGGTGTTGTTACTGTACTTGTTGATGTCGCGGATGACTTCAGCCAGGTCTGGGGAGAATGCCCGGGCCAGTACCTTGGCGTCTTTCGGTGTTGGCGCCAGCACATCCTTGCCCTGGATGCTGCCACCCAGTTCCTTCCAGATCGCCCGGACGGCGCCGGCGGTGTAGGTCGCATGGTCGAGCAACGACAGGTAAGTCTGCGAGCTGCAGCCTTCACCCAGCTGACCGCCGACCGTCACTGTCACGCTGCCATCGGCCTGTGCCACCGGGTTGTAGCGCACGCCACCGGTGCATTGTTTGGAATTGAGGGCCTTGACCTGGTTGTCGATGCGGATGCTCGCAATCGGCGGCTCCACCGAGACCAGCACCTTGCCCGAGTCATTGCGCGCGACGAAGCGCAGCGCCTTGAGATTGACCAGCAGCGAGTCGGGCTTGACCAGGAACGGCTTGTTCTCGTCGTTGCCGTCGTCATTGAACTCCGGCAGTTGCGGTTGCACGAAGAACGTTTTATCCAGCACCAGGTCGCCGGTGACCTGGGTGACACTGTTGGCGCGCAGGTCACGCATCAGCAGCCAGAGCTTTTCCATGTTCAGCTTCGGATCGCCGCCACCCTTGAGGTAGAGGTTGCCGTTGAGGATGCCGCCACTGAGGGTACCGTCGGTGTAGAACTCGGTTTTCCACTGGTGGTTCGGGCCAAGCATTTCCAGGGCCGCGTAGGTGGTGACCAGTTTCATGGTCGACGCCGGGTTGACCGAGACGTCTGCGTTGAACACCGTCGGGGTGCCGGGGCCGGTGAGCGGGATCATCACCAGCGACAGGGCGTTGTCCTGCAACTTGCTGGCTTTCAGGGCTTTTTCAACGTTGGGCGACAACGCAGTGTTGATGGGAGCTGCGGAAACGGAGAAGGCCAGGGGGAGAAGAAAACTGGCCAACAGCAATGGACGCAAAGATTTGATCATCTGAAATAAAACCCTACAGCCGAGGGGGAATAAGACGAGGGCATGGAGATAAATTCCCTCAATGGTCATGAAAGTGTCGGCATTATGCCCCAAGGTGTCGCTGCTTGTGCCGTGCGCGGGCGGTCTGACAGGCTATTTTTTTACCGACGGTAGGCATCGTGGCCCAGAGAGTCAGGCAATCGGCGGCTTAAACTGCTAAAGTGCCGCCCGTTATTACTTAAGAGGATTGTTCCAATGGCGACTAACCGTTCCCAGCGTCTGCGCAAAAAACTGTGCGTCGATGAATTTCAAGAGCTGGGTTTCGAACTGAACCTGGATTTCAAAGAAGATTTGGCTGATGAAGCCATTGATGCTTTCCTCGATGCGTTCCTCAAAGAAGCCATGGAAGCCAACGGCCTGGGTTATGTTGGCGGCGACGACTACGGTCTGGTTTGCCTGCAGAAGCGTGGCTCGGTCAGCGCTGAACAGCGTGCTGCCGTTGAAGCCTGGCTCAAAGGCCGCACCGAGCTGACCAGCGTTGAAGTCAGCCCGCTGCTGGACGTCTGGTACCCGGAAAAGCCGATCAATCCGGTAGCTTGATGTTCTGAAAAAACGGCGACCCGAGGGTCGCCGTTTTTTTATGCCTGCTCTTTGTAGGAGCGAGCTTGCTCGCGATGAACCTGAGAGCGCCGCGGGGTCTCAGGTTTCCAGCGTTATCGTTGACGACCATCGCTAGCAGGCTCGCTCCTACAGTTCAGGATCATCAGCGTCACAACCCCCGCGACAATCCCCCAGAACGCCGAACCGATGGAAAACAGCGTCAGCCCCGATGCCGTGACCATGAAAGTGATGAGCGCGGCTTCACGCTCCTTCACGACGCTCATGGCAATGCTCAAGCCGTTGATGATCGAGCCAAACAGCGCCAGCGCAGCAATCGACAGCACCAGTTCCTTGGGCAGCGCGGCAAACAATGCCGCGAGCGTCGCGCCGAACACACCGGCGAACCCGTAGAAAATCCCGCACCAGACGGCGGCGGTGTAGCGCTTGTTGCGATCCTCATGAGCGTGCGGTCCGGTGCAGATCGCTGCGCTGATCGCCGCCAGGTTGATTCCGTGCGAGCCGAACGGTGCCAACAGCAAGCTGGCGATGCCGGTAGTGGTGATCAGTGGCGAGGCTGGCACCGTGTAACCATCGGCGCGCAACACGGCGATACCGGGCATGTTCTGTGAGGTCATGGCGACGACAAACAGCGGGATGCCGATGCTGATGGTCGCTGCCAGGGAGAAGTGCGGCGTGGTCCAGACCGGCGTCGCCACCTCCAGGTGAAAACCGCTGAAGTCCAGCAGCCCCATGAAGCCTGACAATGCCGTACCGATCAGCAATGCTGCCAACACTGCATAACGCGGCGACAGGCGCTTGACCAGCAGATAAGTGACAAACATCCCTAATACCAGGCCGGTGCGGTGTTGCGCCGCGACGAAAATCTCGCTGCCGATCTTGAACAGGATCCCTGCCAGCAGGGCGGCGGCCAAGGATGCCGGGATTTTTTTCACCAGTCGTTCGAAGCTGCCAGTCAGCCCGCAAATCGTCACCAGTACCGCACAGGTAATATAGGCACCAATGGCTTCGCCGTAGCTCACGCCACCCAGGCTGGTGATCAGCAGCGCGGCTCCGGGGGTCGACCAGGCAATGGTGATCGGCGTGCGATAGCGCAGGGACAGGCCAATGGAGCACACCGCCATGCCGATGGAAATCGCCCAGATCCACGAAGAAATCTGCCCGCTGCTCAGGCCCGCCGCTTGCCCGGCCTGAAACATCAGCACCAGGGAGCTGGTGTAGCCAGTCATCATGGCGATGAACCCGGCGACGATGGCCGAGGTCGAGGTGTCGGCCAGTGGGCGGAGTTGGGCGTGCGTGGCGTCGTTCATGACGGCGGTGTTCCTTATAAGAATGTAGAAATCCGAAATCCCGCCCGCCTCTGTAGGAGCTGGCTTGCCAGCGAAGGCGCCTTCAAGGGGCGCGCAATACTCGAGGACGCCTTCGCCGGCAAGCCGGTTCCTACGAAGGATGAGTCCGAGCCACGGATTTCGGGTTTAAGCCTAAACTCAAAAGTAACCAGACGTTGCGATACAGCCGAGGCAACATTCAGCCGTACAGTCGTGTTGCCACCATCCATTGTGTACAATCGTGGTGTTTTTTACGCGATACTTGCCAGCGACCCACTGTGCCGTATTACAGTCACCGTCAATTCGCCGCAGTTCTTCCGACTCGAGTGCCCATGAACGAACAGTTGCAACCCCTAAAGAAACAACCGCGAGCAGGCAAAGCCGGCCGCAGCGGTACCCAGGACGATATTGTCTACGCGCATATCTTCGAGGCCATCCTCGAGCAGCGTCTGGCGCCCGGCACCAAGTTGAGCGAAGAAGCGCTGGGGGAAATTTTCGGGGTCAGCCGCACCATCATTCGCCGCGCCTTGTCGCGCCTGGCCCATGAAGGCGTGGTGCTGCTGCGTCCGAATCGCGGCGCCGTCGTCGCCAGCCCGAGCGTCGAAGAGGCACGACAGGTGTTCATGGCCCGGCGTCTGGTCGAGCGCGCGATCACCGAATTGGCGGTGCAGCACGCCACCGCCGAGCAGATTGCCGAATTGCGCCAGATGGTCAACGACGAGCGCGACAGCTTTTCCCGTGGCGACCGGGGTGCCGGCATCCGCCTGTCGGGCGAATTCCACCTGAAACTGGCCGAAGCGGCGAAAAACGCCCCGTTGATCAGCTTCCAGCGCAGCCTGGTGTCCCAGACTTCGCTGATCATCGCCCAGTACGAAAGCGGCAACCGCTCCCACTGCTCCTACGACGAGCACACCCAGCTGATCGACGCCATCGAGAAGCGCGACGCTGAACTGGCGGTCGACTTGATGATGCATCACATGGATCACATCGACAGCAAGCTCAACCTCGACGAGGAAAGTGCTTCGGATGATCTGCATGCAGTGTTCTCGCATTTGTTGCAGACCAAGAAGCCTGGGCGTTCGCCAGCGAAAATCTGACACCGCCCCCCCCTGTAGGAGCGAGCCTGCTCGCGATGAACCTGAGGGCGCCACGGGGTGTCAGGCTTCCCGCGTAATCGTTAACGACCATCGCGAGCAAGCTCGCTCCTACAGGGCATAAAAAATCCCCCGGAATCAGATGATCACGGGGGATTTTTTATGGGCGCAAACTTTTAGCGCTGATGCACCAGATTCCCCGCCGCATAAGTCTGCAGCACAGTCCGGTCATCCCCCAGCGTCATCAACACGAACAACGTCTCGGCGATGTTGTTGGCCTGCTTCAGGCGATAGCTCAGCAGTGGCGTGGCGTTGTAGTCCAGCACCAGGAAGTCGGCGTCGGTGCCCGGTTGCAGGTTGCCGATCTTGTCTTCCAGACGCAGTGCGCGGGCGCCGCCGAGGGTGGCCAGGTACAGCGACTTGAACGGGCTCAGGCGTGCGCCCTGCAGCTGCATGACCTTGTAGGCTTCGTTGAGGGTTTGCAGCAGCGAGAAACTGGTGCCGCCGCCCACATCGGTGCCGATGCCGACATTGAGTTTGTGCTTCTCGGCCATCGGCAGGTTGAACAGGCCGCTGCCGAGGAAGAAGTTCGAAGTCGGGCAGAACGAGATGGCCGAACCGGTTTCTGCCAGGCGCGCGCACTCGTCATCGCACAGGTGCACACCGTGGGCAAACACCGAGCGCTCGCCGAGCAACTGGTAGTGATCGTAGACGTCCAGGTAGCCCTTGCGCTCCGGGAACAGCTCCTTGACCCATTCGATTTCCTTGAGGTTTTCGCTGATGTGGGTCTGCATGTACAGATCCGGGTATTCAGTCAGCAACTGGCCGGCCAGGGTGAGCTGTTCCGGGGTGCTGGTCGGTGCGAAGCGCGGGGTGACGGCGTAGTGCAGGCGACCCTTGCCGTGCCAGCGCTCGATCAGCGCCTTGCTTTCCAGATAGCTGGATTCAGCGGTGTCGGTCAGGTAGTCCGGCGCGTTGCGGTCCATCATCACCTTGCCGGCGATCATCCGCAGGTCCAACTGTTTGGCCGCTTCAAAGAAAGAGTTCACCGATTGCGGGTGCACGCTGCCGAACACCAGTGCGGTGGTGGTGCCGTTGCGCAGCAGTTCCTTGATGAAAATGTCCGCGACTTCGTCAGCGTGGGCCTTGTCGGCGAACTGGCTTTCGCACGGGAAGGTGTAGGTGTTGAGCCAGTCCAGCAATTGTTCGCCGTAGGCGCCGACCATGCCGGTTTGCGGCAAATGGATGTGGGTGTCGATGAAGCCGGGAGTGATCAGTGCGTCCTGATAGTGGGTGATTTCGACGTCAGCCGCCAGGGTCGGCAGCAGTTCGCTGGCGTGGCCGAGGGCGCTGATCTGGCCGTTATCCACAACCAGCAAACCGTCTTCGAAATACTCGTAGGAGGCTTCGATGCCCACGATGGCAGGGTCGGCGATGCTGTGCAGGATGGCGGCGCGGTAGGCTTTGCGAGTCAGAGGCATGAGAATTCTCAGTTGGAGGCTTGGCTGCGGCGTGACGCAGGCAGCAGTTTGGCAATCGATCCGGCGCTGGCGGTGTGCTGACCGAAATTCGCGTTATAGGTGGCGATGATTTCGCCGGCGATGGAGATGGCGATTTCCACAGGCAACTTGCCTTTGACTTCGCCGATGCCCATCGGGCAGCGCATGCGTTGCACGACGCTGGTGTCGAAGCCGCGGTCGCGCAGGCGATGTTCGAACTTCACGCGTTTGGTCTTCGAGCCGATCAGGCCGAAGTAGGCGAAGTCGTTGCGCTTGAGGATGGCGGCAGTCAGTTCGAGGTCGAGTTGATGGTTGTGGGTCATCACGATGCAGTAGCTACCGGCAGGCAGGTCATCGACTTCATCCACCGGTTCTTCGCTGACGATCTTGCGCACGCCATGGGGGAGCTGCTCCGGGAATTCATCTTCCCGCGAGTCGATCCAGCGCACCCGGCAAGGCAGGCTGGCCAGCAGTGGCACCAGCGCCCGACCCACGTGACCGGCACCGAACACGGCGATCTGCGCCTGTACCTGGCCCATCGGTTCGAACAGCAATACCGTCGCACCACCGCAGCATTGGCCGAGGCTGGCGCCGAGGCTGAAACGCTCCAGATGGGTGTCCTGTTTGCCGCTGGCCAGCATCTCGCGGGCAATCTGCATGGCTTTGTATTCCAGATGCCCGCCACCGATGGTGTCGAAGGCCTGGTTCGCGCTGATGACCATCTTCGAGCCGGCATTGCGCGGCGTTGAGCCGAGCTCTTCAATGATGGTTATCAGCACGCAGGGCTCACCCCGGTTTTGCAGGTCGGCGAGGGCGTCGATCCAGTTGTACATGTTCACCTCGACATCTTTGTTGTCTGTTCGGGCCTCTTCGCTGGCAAGCCAGCTCCTACAGGTGACATGCGATCCTCGTAGGAGCTGGCTTGCCAGCGAAACAGGCGACGCGGTCCTCGTAGGAGCTGGCTTGCCAGCGAAAAAGGCGCCTCGGTCTAGAGCGAAGCCAACTCGGTCTCAGCCTCGACAGCCTTCGCCGCCTTCAGCTGGCGC
>NZ_AKJJ01000111.1:0-15645 GCF_000282395.1 Pseudomonas sp. GM55
CCCGCCGTAAAGGCGGAACCGTTAGTGGCCGTTACCGCAGCAACGGATATGTACACCCTCAAAAATCCCCGCCGCCTGCCACGCCGCCACCGCGAGCAGGGGGGCGTTGTTGATTCATCCGCCACACTCATCATGGCGGCCCGCGGCAGTAAAGTTCATACCGTACGGGCTACGCCACCACCCGATAACACGGCACATACGCCGCGCCACCCGGCAGTTTCATGCGGTGCTGGGCGACGAAGGCTTTGAGCAGCAGGTCCAGCGGCTGCATGATCGCCGCGTCGCCACGGATCTGGTACGGCCCGTGTTCTTCGATCAGGCGGATGCCCTTGTCCTTGACGTTGCCGGCGACGATGCCGGAGAACGCGCGGCGCAGGTTGGCCGCCAGTTCATGGGATGGCAGGTCGAGGCTGAGCTTCAGGTTGGCCATGTTTTCGTGGGTCGGGTCGAACGGGCGCTGGAAGCCTTCGTCGATTTTCAGCAGCCAGTTGAAGTGGAATGCATCGTTGCGCTCGCGGCGGAACTGCTTGACCGCTTTGAGGCCCAGGGTCATTTGCCGCGCCACTTCGGCCGGGTCATCGATGATGATCTGGTAGTGCTGCTTGGCGGCGTCGCCCAGGGTGGCGCCGACGAACGCGTCCAGTTGTTCCAGATACGGCGCGGCATGTTTCGGCCCGGTGAGGATGACCGGGAAGGGCAGGCCTTCATTGCCCGGGTGCATCAGGATGCCGAGCAGGTACAGGAACTCTTCGGCCGTCCCGGCGCCGCCCGGGAAGATGATGATGCCGTGGCCGACGCGGACGAAGGCTTCCAGGCGTTTTTCGATGTCCGGCAGGATCACCAGTTCGTTGACGATCGGGTTCGGCGCTTCGGCGGCGATGATTCCGGGTTCGGTCAGGCCCAGGTAGCGGCCACCGTGGATGCGTTGCTTGGCGTGGGCGATGGTCGCGCCTTTCATCGGGCCTTTCATCACGCCGGGGCCGCAACCGGTGCAGATGTCCAGGCTGCGCAGGCCCAGTTCGTGACCGACTTTCTTGGTGTATTTGTATTCCTCGGTGTTGATCGAGTGACCGCCCCAGCACACCACGATCTTTGGCTCGACGCCGGGGCGCAGGGTACGGGCGTTGCGCAGCAGGTGGAAGACGTAATCGCTGATGCCCTGGGAATTGCTCAGGTCGATGCGTTGGCTGTCGAGTTCGTTTTCGGTGTAGACGATGTCACGCAGGGCGCTGAACAGCATTTCCCGGGTGCTGGCGATCATTTCACCGTCAACGAAGGCGTCGGCCGGGGCGTTCAGCAGTTCCAGGCGTACGCCGCGGTCCTGCTGGTGAATGCGGATTTCAAAATCTTTATAGGCTTCAAGAATGGTCTTGGCGTTGTCGACATGGGCGCCGGTATTGAGGATGGCCAGGGCGCACTGGCGGAAGAGGGTGTAGGTGCTGCCGGAACCGGCTTCGCTCAATTGCTGGACTTCCCGTTGCGAGAGCGTTTCCAGGCTGCCTTTGGGGCTGACGGAGGCGTTGATAACTTGGCGTTGGGTCATTCAATGATCCTTAAAACGATGTCATTCACACAGCAACCACGAATGGCATCCGAATAATGTGTATTCATGAAAGAAGATGGCACGAACTGCACGGTCTCGCCATGTCCCCCGCTTGACGATGAAAAGATGAAAAGGGGCCCCAGCATAGCTAAATCCCGCGCAGAGGCGATAATGGCCCGCTGTCTTTTTGTCTCAGCCCCCCTTTTTTACCATTGAAGCTCAGGAAACCCGACGCAATGTTCGAAATCCAGCCGATGAACGCCGATACCTACCGGCAACAGACGCGGCGCAGCACGGTCATCATTGCCCTGATCTTTCTGGCGCTGGCGATGGGCCTGTCCACGGCGGCGGTGGCTCTGTTCGGCGCGCCGGGGGGCGACAATCTGCGCTTCAACGTCGGTGGCGTGTTTGTTGCGGTGCTGGCAATGGCGGCGCTGATGCGCAAAGTGTTCTGGCAGCAGGAATGGATGGCGCCGGCGGTCTACGCTTGGCAGCTCAAGCGCAGCCTGATGAGCATCACCAATGTCATGCATCATGTCACCGCGGCCGTGGAGAAGGGTGATCCGGTTGCCATGAAGCTGTTGCGTTTCTACCATCTGGGGCTGAACCAGATGCATCAACTGGACGGCAACTCCAGTGACCACAGCCAGTTGATCCGCGAAATGGATCAGCACAAGGAGCGGATGCAGGCGCTGGGTATCGAAACCGGGCAGACGCGGCTGGATCCGGCGTGGCTGGAGGCGGTAAAGCAGGCGGCGCGCTAACATCATTGCGAGCCTGGATCAGGCATAGTGAGCAAAAGCGGCGATCAGGAAGAGTCGCCCTGTCACAAATAATCAGGGAGCACCATGGGACATCCGTCGATCAACGATCATATTGAAATGCTCCGGCCAGCGGTGCCCCGGCTCAAGGTCCGCTCGGCGGTGATCCTGCTGCTCGCCGTGTGCCTGTCGATGGTGGTTATCGTGATCTGGGAGGCCTGGAGCTCACGCCAGTACCGTCTGCATGACAAGGAAGTGGTGATGTCCAACCTTGCGCAGACCCTGGCTTCGCAAGCGCAGGCAACGGTCAAGCAGGCCGACACGCTGCTGTTCGCTTTGGTCGATCGCCTGGAGCACGACGGTATGGATCAGTCCCGGCTGCCGCAATTGCTCAATGCCCAGCGCAGTGAGTTGAGCCAGCTCCACGGCCTGTTCGTTTTCGACGAAAAAGGCCAGTGGATCGCCAATTCCAATGGCGTCGGCCAAACCGGTGTCAACAACGCCGACCGCGAGTATTTCATCTTCCATCGCGACAACCCCAGCCGCGGGCCGCACATCGGGCCGTCGATCAAGAGCCGTTCGAGCGGTGAATGGATCGTGACGGTTTCGCGCCGGGTCAATCATCCCGATGGCAGCTTTGCGGGCGTGGCACTGGCGTCGATTTACCTCAGCCATTTCCTGCAACTCTACGACAGCATCGACATGGGCAGTAACGGCGTGATCAACCTGATCGCCGACAATGCCAGCATTGTCATTCGCAGACCCTTCAAGGAGACGGATATCGGTACCAGCCTTGCCAAAAGCCCGTTGTTCACCCGGTTGTTGCCCAAGGGCGACTCGGGCACGGCCACGATCACTTCGATTGTCGACGGTGTCGAGCGGGTGACGGGGTACCGCCGGGTCGAGGGGTATCCGCTGATCGTTTTTGCCGCGTTGAACAAGGATGAAGTGCTGGCCAGTTGGCGCCGGGAAACCCTGCTCAGCGTCTGCATCGTCACGTTGTTGCTGAGTGTTCTCGGGGTACTGGGGTTCCGGCTCATCAAGTTGATGAAGCAGCAGAACCTGGTGCAGGTCGAGTTGCTGGACACCCAGGACAAGCTCCTGGAGGTCAATCGCAATCTCGAAGGCCTGGCCCTCAAGGATGCGCTGACAGGGCTGGCCAACCGGCGTCAGTTCGACGCGTTCATCGATGCCGAAATGGGGCGTGCCCGGCGCAGCCAGACCGAGTTGGCGCTGCTGATGATTGATGTCGATCATTTCAAACCGTTCAATGACCGCTACGGCCACCTGGCCGGTGATGAGTGTTTGCGCAAGGTCAGTGCGATCATCACGGACAACATCAAACGCCCCGGTGACCTGGCCGCCCGTTATGGTGGCGAAGAGTTTGCCGTGGTGCTGCCCGGCGCCGACTACGTGGGGGCATTTCTGGTGGCGGAGAAAATCCGCCGCGCGGTGCTACAGGCCGAATTTCCCCACAACGACAGCCCGGAAGGCAGCGTGACGGTCAGTATTGGTGTGTGTGCCAGCAATGCCGCTTCCCAGGTTCGCTCCGAAGACCTGATCGGTGCGGCAGACAGGGCGCTGTACGTGGCCAAGGCCAGTGGGCGCAACATGAGCGTGATCGCCAACTGATCGTCAGGCGTCAGGCAAACCGGTCCGTTCCCTGAACCAGCCGGGTGGCCAGGTTGGGCTTTTCAAGCTGCTCCAGCCACCAGCCCAGGGCGCGACCGTCATGGTCGCCACGCCAGCCGGCGTACAGGATGTTCGGTTCGCGCGGGTCGGCCATCGGCTTTTCAACCAGCGTGCCGTTTTTCAGCAGCGAACCAACCCGGTGTCGTGGCAACCAACCCACCCCCAACGCATTGCACTGGGCCAGGATTTTTGCGCGCATGGTCGGCACGGCCAGCACCGGTTGCCCCCCGGTGACGCCGTAGGTGCTGCCCTCGGTGGCTCTGGATGAATCGGCCACCACAATCGCCCGGTGCTGCGCGACCATGGCCCGGGTAATCGGGCCTTTGGCCCTGGCCAACGGGTGTTTGGGCGACACCGCGAACACCCATTCCATTTCCCCCAGTTGCATCCAGCGCAAGGACGGGATCGCCGGAGGCTCGTTGGTGGCGCCGATGATCAGGTCTGCGCGGCCTTCGCGCAGGGCTTCCCAGACCCCTTTGAGTACTTCCTGGGTGATGCGCAGCGGTACACCGGATTGCAGCGCATCGAATTCGTCGATCACCGGGATCAGGGTTTCGAACTCCAGCAGTTCGTCGGTCACGATCCACAGGCGACTCTCCCAGCCGTTGGCGACTTGCCGGACCCGCTGGGTCAGGCGCGAAACGTCCTGCATCAACCGCGCCGCTTCGTTGACCAGCAATTCACCCGCCGGGGTCAGTTGCAAACGGTAGCGGCGGCGGTCGAACAGCAAGGCATCGAAACGCTCCTCCAGTTGCCGCGCCGCATAGGACACGGTCGACGGCGCCTTGCCCAGGTGCGCCGCCGCCCGCGACAGACTGCCGGTTTCGCGGATGGCCTCGAGCAGCGCCAGGTCTTCGGTCGACAGCATGTTCTGCATCCTCAAACGAATACGACAACTTTGTAGGAGCTGGCTTGCCAGCGAAGGCGCCCTGAAAACAACGCAACGTTCAAGGCCCCCTTCGCTGGCAAGCCAGCTCCTACAGGGTACGGATCAATCGAAGATAGACCAGCACGTTGATCACCAGCACCACGGCGCCCAATCCCAACTGAATGCCGGGTGTCAGGCCGGCGGGATAGATGACCGGCCAGAGGTAATGCTCGATGAATCCACCCCCATAGCCGGATTGCCCGGCCCCATGGCGCAGACGGTTTTCCCAGTCGGTCAGCGGGCAGGGCAAGTGGAGGAACTCCACCGCCATACCCCACAGCGCTGCGGGCGGATGCCACCAGATCAGGTGGCGCCATTTGAGCACCAGCAACCCGCCGAACAACACAAATACAATGAACAACAGGTGCAACAGCATCAGCCCATCGGCGGCGATTCGGTACAGCATATCGGTGCCCCTGAAGGCTGATCGAATCGCCCCATGGTACTCGGACCGCTGGCGGGCGCTCTATCGATTGTCACGGCCCAATGCGCTGAGCACGGCTTTCAAGCGCAGGGTCATCGATTCACTGCTGCGTTGCATCGGCGCACGCAGTTCGTCACCGATCAAGCCTTGCAGGGCCAGCGCGGTTTTCACCGGGGCCGGCTTGGGCTCCAGGAACAGGCTGTTGATCAACGGCAGCAAACGGAAAAACGTGGCGCGGCCGTCCGCCAGGCGGTTGTCGCGGATCTGCCGGTGCAACTGCACGAACAGTTCGGGATGGACATGCGCCGATGCGGCAATCGCGCCTTTGGCGCCCAGGCACAGGGCATTGAAGATCTGGTTGTCTTCACCGCACAGCACGTCGACATGGCCGCTATCGAGCAGGGCCAGGGTATTCGAAAAATTGCCGCCGCAATCCTTGATGGCGACGATGCGCTCGTGGGCGACGATGTTGAGCAGGGTCGCCTGTTCGAAGGCCACGCCGGTACGGTAGGGAATGTCGTAGAGGATCAGCGGCACGCTGGAGGCATCGGCAACCGTGCGGAAGAACGCCTCCAGGCCAGCCTGGGAAGGGCGGATGTAATACGGCGCCGGCACCAGCAGGCCAGCCACCGGGCGCTTGAGAACCTCGCTCTGGAACTGCAACAACTCGATCAGGTTGTTACCCGCCAGGCCCATGGCCACCTGTTGCGCTGGCGCCTGTTCCAGCACCGCATCGAGCACCGCCAGTTGCTCATGTTTGCCCATCGCCGCCGGTTCGCCGGTGGTGCCGCAAACGATCAGGCCGTCGACGCCTTTTTCCAGCAGATGGCTGACCAGCCGGCGCAAGCCGACGAAATCGATGGCACCGTTGTGGAACGGTGTTACCAGTGGAACCCAGATACCTTGAAACGCGGACATGCACTTTCTCCTGATGGTTGACCGATGTCGTCACCGTCAGGAGCGTAGAAGGAGAGTAAGCAAGGGGAGGGTGGTCCGTCGCGCTCAATGTCCTGTCAGCTCATCTGACGGGACAGCGCGCCCCGGTCACATGAGCGACTGTTTCTTCGATTTGAGGGCGTGCGCAACGCAACCTTGCGCCTTGGCAATCAAGCCAAAGACGGAAAAGTTGAAGTTGAAGGTTGCGGACATACTTGCTTACACCCTGAGTGAGGCGCCCAGTTTTAAAAGTCGGCGCGCCGTTTGTCAATCACGAAAGTCAGCGAACTCGGCGCGCATCCGCCCGTTGTGCTTGGCCTTGTAGAGCAATTGATCGACCTGGTCGACGAATTCCAGCGCCGTGGCATGCACAGAAGCGGCGGTGATGCCGACGCCCAGGCTGACGCTCAGCAGGTTCGACACGTTCGAGAATTCATGGGGGATCTGCTGCTGGCGAATCAGGTGCAGGCATTTGTGCGCCACCAGCCTGGCGGATTCGGCGTCGCTATCCGGGAGTAGCCAGACGAACTCTTCGCCGCCGATCCGGGCGATGAAGTCCCGTGGCCGGTTCGCCGCCAGGGACAGGGTTTGCGCGACACGGCGCAGGCATTCGTCGCCCTTGATGTGGCCGTAATGGTCGTTGTACTGCTTGAAGTAATCGATATCCAGCACGATCACCGACAACGGCGAGCCCGTGCGCTGGGCATTGGTCCACTCGCGTTCCAGCACGGTGTCGAACATGCGGCGGTTGGCGATGCCGGTCAGGCCGTCCTGGAAGGAATACTCTTCGAGCTGCTTTTGCAGACGGATCAGGTGTTCTTCGGTTTTCTTGCGCTCGCTGATATCGAACATGAAACCCACCAGCGCTTCGACTTCGCCGTCCTTGCGCACCACGTGCACCACATCGCGAATCCACACGTACTCGCCGCTCTCGGTCAGCGCCCGATAGTCGGCCTCGTGATCGAGACCGGCCCGCGATTGCGAGACGCAGAAGTCCATCACGTAGTCGCGATCATCCGGGTGCATGCGTTCGACCCAGTCGTTGACCGTGGTCCAACTGTCCTGCTTCCAGCCCAGCAGTTCCTCGATCTGTGGCCCGATATAGCTGAAAGTCATGGTTTTCCAGTCGATGCGCCAGGGAATGGCTTTGGTCGACTCAAGCAGGGTTTTGTATACGTCGCTGTCGGTTTCGACTGAACTCATGAAGGGCCAGGTCTCGATGAAAATGCAGCGCCATCATGTTGGTAGCACTTTGCCGAATCAAGCGGGCAGCCGATGAATGGCACGCCGTCGTATCAGTGAGCAAGATTGTTCAAGCCATTGGCCGTCATAGCTGGCAAAGTCTGGGGTCTTTCCCTGTCTGTAGAACGTCATGTCCAACTCAATGATGCCGCGCAGTGCCTTTCTGCGTGGCGCCGCGGCGATCATGCCGCTGTCCCTGGCCACCGCGCCCTGGGGCTTGCTGGCCGGTTCCATGGCCATCGAGGCCAACCTCACGCCCCTGCAAGGCCAGGGGCTGTCGAGCATCGTGTTTGCCGGAGCCGCGCAACTGGTGGCCATTGGCATGCTCAAGGGCGGTGCCGGGATCTTTTCGATTTTGCTCACCACGTTGCTGCTGACCTCCCAGCATCTGCTTTACGGCATGAGCATGCGCTCGGTGATTTCTCCGTTGCCGGGGCACTGGCGTGCAGGCCTGGGTTTTTTGCTCACCGATGAGTTGTTCGCCCTGACCAGTCAGCACGACAAGCAGCAATTCAACCGTTGGTATGCCTTGGGCGTAGGCCTGACGTTCTACATCGCCTGGAACCTGTTCACCCTGGCGGGCATTGTGCTTGGCAGCAGCATTCCGGGCCTCGAACACCTGGGTCTGGATTTCTCCATCGCGGCCACGTTCATTGCCCTGATCACCCCGGTGGTCCGCAACGTGCCGACGGTGGTGTGCGTGGCAGTATCGCTGTTCTGCTCGGTGCTGTTCAGCTACTGGCAATGGGGCTCGGCGCTGGTGCTGTCGGGGTTGGCGGGCATGACCGCCGGGTTTGTCTGCAATAAATTCCATGGTGGACGCACATGATGGTCTGGGCCGTGATTATCGGAATGGGCGTGTTGGTGTTCCTCAATCGCTATGTTTTTCTGGAACCGCGACTGCCGGTGCGCCTGAGCAGCAATGCCCGGCAATTCCTCGGGTTTGCCGTACCGGGCATGTTGACCGCGATCTGCGGGCCGATTGTGTTCATGCCGGAAAAACAGCTGAACCTGCAATGGGACAACCCTTATCTGATCAGCTCACTGGTCGCCGTCGGCCTGGTGCTCTACACCCGCAACACCTTGCTCAGCATGCTGTTGAGCATGGGCTTCTTCTTTTTGCTGCGCTGGTGGCTGTGAGCCGGTCGACGCAAACTGTTCTACGCTTAAAGTGGATGACCGATCCCTTCAGGAAGAGAGGTGAACATGGCCACTGACCCCAAGCGTCCGGACCCGGAAGAAGAAGAGGACGAACCCACGGAAGAAGAGATAGAGCAACAGAAGCGTTCGGTACCGGACTGGAAGCATCCTGACGACGGCAAGGAACTGTCAGAGCCTGACCGCAAGTTCTGAGCGGCACGCCCCCTGCTGTAGGAGCGAGCTTGCTCGCGATGGACGTTAACGATTACGCGTGTTTACTGGCTAAACGCGGCGTTCTTGAGTCCATCGTCGGAACGCCGCCCGGAGCAAGCTCGCTCCTACAGCTATTGATCAGTTCATGGAACTTCTTTAATCAGCGCGGCGCCCTGGTTCCTGACATTGCCAACCGCCTTGTCGACCTTGTACCACTCAAATACGTTACTGACCTCGCCCTGGGACAGCGCCATTTCCTCGGCTCGTTCCTTGGGTGTGGCCGGGTCCAGCCATTCCCGCGCCAGCTCGGGCGAGAACACCACCGGGCGTCGGTCATGCACGTCGAGCATCCCGCCCGCGCTGTCGGCCGTCAGGATGACGAAACCGTCATGCTCCCTGTGAGGGGCTCCGCCGATCGGGTACTGGCCGATGGCCGCGCAAAAAACCGGTGCCCGGTTCCGTCGCCGAATCAGCCACGGTTGTTTGTTGCCATCACCGTCGTCGACCCATTCGAACCAGTTATCGATCGGGCAGATCGCGCGATGGGGCCAGATCGCCCGGAAGTACGGGCCGTGGGCGACTTTCTCGACCCGGGCATTGATCGGCTCCACGCGATCCGTCGCCCAGTGCGGTCGCCAACCCCAGCGCACGGCGTCGGCGTGCAGTCGCTCATTCTCCAGGTGCAACAGGGCGAGTTGCGTAGTGGGTGCGGCGTTATAGTGTGCCAGGGGTTCGTTGCCGACGCGGTTGACCAGCGCGTCGGGGATGCTCAGCACCTTCACGAAATCGTGGATTCCACGGTATTGCGACAGTCGTCCGCACATGGCCTGACACTCTGGTTGAGCGTTTTTTTCAGTTTAGTCGGTGGCGACGAAACGGGCTGGCAAGCACTGGAACCAAACTCTGTGTACCTTATCCAACCTCGGCTCGCCGTCTCGATGCGGGCTGACGACGGATGAACGGGCGAAGGATTCTTGCCAGTTGACGTATCGACCGTGATGGTCTGGCCCAAGGCAGAAGATGAAACAGTTGTTCAAGTGTTTAACGGTGTGCGCCCTGGCAGTGGGGCTGCTGGGTTGTATCGCAGCACCGATTGAAATGACTCCGCAGACCGAACAGCGATTGCGCGAGCAACCTCCCATCCGGTTTCTGCTGACCTTCGATGACGGCCCCAGCGCATCGAGCTGGTGGAATCCGACCGTCACAGTGCTTGAGAGCCTGGCGCAAAACCCGCTGCAACCGGGCATCAAGGCCGTGTTCTTCGTGCAAACCCGTGCACCGCGAGCCGGCGGCAGTGAGTTGGGCCGGGACATCATGCGGCGCGAACACGCCGAAGGCCACATTCTGGGCTTCCACACGGCGACGCCCTGGCACACCAACCATCGCTCGCTGGAGCCGCAAGCGCTGGAACAGGCCCTGACCGATGGCAGCGCCGACATCGCAGCGATCACCGGCGCCCGCCCAATCCTGCTGCGCCCGCCATTCTGGAATTACGACAAACGCACGTTCGCCGCTTATCAGCAACATGGCCTGCATGTACTGCTGACGGACTTGAGCGCCAATGACGGCAAGATCTGGGGCTTCAACGCCAGCCCCCGCCGCCGGTCGCACATGCTGCGCTCGATGTCCGAAGTACGCGAACGCATTGCCCGCGGCGAATTGCCGGTGGTCGATGGCGTGATTCCGGTGGTGGTGACCTTCCACGACCTCAACCGTTATACCGCCCGGCATACCCGTGAGTACCTGCAGATATTGCTCGACAGCGCCCGGGAGACCGGAGTGAAAACCGCGGACAAGCCGTTTTACGACAATCAGGCCGCGGTGCTGCAGGCCGCCATGGCGCGAACCGTGCGCGACGATTCACAGCCGGTCGAGTTGCCGGGTTTCTGGAACTGGATCTGGGGCGGGAACACCCATTAGAAAACGTGCAGATAGGGCCGCTGCGCGCAGGAGCGCCAGCCCGGCCCAGCGGGAGCAAGCTCCCTCGCCACAGGTATTTATTGCCTTAAATCCCTGGTGGCAGCAGTTCATCAATCATCCGCAAACAATGGTTCAACCCCGGCGACACATCGCCCACTCGTCGGCTGAGAATGATCGGCGAGGTGGCGTTGTCTTCCAGCAGCGGGGTGAAGCCGATGTCGTCGCGGTGCAGTAACTGCACCGAGGCCGGCACCAGCGTGACCCCGATTCCTGCCCCTACCAGACCGATCGCCGTTTGCAACTCGTTGGTCCATTGCGCGACGTGGATGCTCACACCGTAGGACTCGAACAGGGCAATCACATGGTCGGCGTAGCTCGGCCGTGGATTGCCGGGGTACAGCACAAAGGGTTCCTTTGCCAGGTCCCGCAGGCTGATGGGGCCTGCGAGCAACGGGTGCCCGGCGGGCAGGGCGGCGACCAGGCGGTCTTCGGTGAGTACGGTCTGGACGATGGCCGGGTCGTCGATACGGATTCTGCCGAAACCGATGTCGATGCGCCCGGCTTTCAAGGCCTGCACCTGTTGCAGGGTGGTCATTTCCGACAGGCCCAACTCCAGCTCCAGCGGCTCGCCACTGCGTAACCGTCGGATCAGTTCCGGCAGCACGCCATACAGGGTCGATGGGGCAAAGCCGATACCCAGCCAGGTTTTCTCACCCGAGCCGATACGCCGCGTGTTGTCGCAGACCTTGCTCAGTTGTTCGAGCAGGGCAGTGGAGTGCTCATGGAAAAACCGCCCGGCGTCAGTCAACTTCAGTGGTCGGCCGCGCTCCAGCAGCATCACCCCCAATTCGTCCTCCAGTTGCTGGATCTGCCGGCTCAACGGCGGTTGGGCAATGTGCAGGCGCTCGGCGGCGCGAGTGAAGTTGAGGGTTTGAGCCAGCACCTGAAAGTAACGCAGGTGACGCAGTTCCATGGGGCCTCCGGATTTTCAATTGAATACCTTTAAGGTATCAAGCCAGACCAATTCTATATTGGCCGCCCGGAAAAAGCCGTATGAGAATCCGACTCAGAACTTCAAGAACCTGACGGGTATCGAAATGCTAGCAACCGCCATTGAGTCGATCGAGACGATCATCGTCGATCTGCCGACCATCCGCCCGCACAAGCTGGCGATGCACACCATGCAGAACCAGACCCTGGTGATCATTCGCGTGCGTTGCGCCGACGGCATCGAAGGCATCGGCGAATCCACCACCATCGGTGGCCTGGCCTACGGCAATGAAAGCCCGGACAGCATCAAGACCAACATCGATACGCACTTCACACCGCTGTTGATCGGCCAGGACAGCGGCAACGTCAACGCCGCCATGTTGCGCCTGGAACGCAGCATCCGTGGCAACACCTTTGCCAAGTCCGGTATCGAAACCGCGCTGCTCGACGCCCAGGGCAAACGCCTCGGCCTGCCGGTCAGCGAATTGCTCGGCGGCCGTGTTCGCGACTCGCTGCCCGTGGCCTGGACCCTGGCCAGCGGTGACACCGAAAAAGACATCGCCGAAGCGGAAAAAATGCTCGACCTGCGCCGCCATCGCATCTTCAAACTGAAGATCGGTGCCGGTGAGGTCAATCGCGACCTGGCCCATGTGATTGCCATCAAGAAAGCCCTGGGCGATCGCGCCAGCGTGCGGGTCGACGTCAACCAGGCCTGGGACGAAGCCGTCGCGATTCGTGCCTGCCGAATCCTCGGCAGCAACGGAATCGACCTGATCGAACAGCCGATCTCGCGCAACAACCGCGCCGGCATGGCCCGCCTGAACGCCATGAGCCCGGCGCCGATCATGGCCGACGAATCCATCGAAAGCGTGGAAGATGCGTTCAACCTGGCCCGCGAAGGCGCGGCCTCGGTGTTCGCCCTGAAAATCGCCAAGAACGGTGGCCCACGCGCCGTGCTGCGCACCGCCTCCATCGCTGAAGCGGCCGGCATCGCCCTGTACGGCGGCACCATGCTTGAAGGCGGCCTGGGCACCATGGCTTCGGCCCATGCCTTTGTCACCCTGAACAAACTGGCGTGGGACACCGAACTGTTCGGCCCGCTGCTGCTGACCGAAGACATTCTCAGCGAACCGCTGGTGTATCGCGATTTTGAACTGCACGTGCCGAAAACGCCGGGCCTGGGCCTGAGCCTGGATGAAGAGCGCCTGGCGTTCTTCCGCCGCGACAAGACCTCCACCGCCATTCATCAAGCCTGAGGAGAGCATTATGCTGTTCCACGTAAAAATGACCGTGAACCTGCCGGTCGACATGAATCCCGAAGCGGCCGCCAGACTCAAGGCTGACGAAAAGGCCCTGGCCCAGCGCCTGCAAGAGCAGGGCAAGTGGCGCCACCTGTGGCGCATCGCCGGGCACTACGCCAACTACAGCGTGTTCGATGTCGACAGCGTTCAGGAACTGCATGACCTGTTGATGCAATTGCCACTGTTCCCGTACATGGCCATCGAAATCGACGCGATGTGCCGGCATCCTTCTTCCATCCGTGACGATGATCGCTGAGCCCAGCCTGCTCAGCGCTACGCTAATAATTACAAGATGAGGAACCTGCAAAATGAACGTCAAGATTTCCCACACTGCCGAAGTCCAGAAATTTCTCGAAGAGGCCAGCGGCCTGCTCAACGACGCCGGCAACCCGCGGACCAAGGCGCTGGTGTACCGCATCCTGCGTGACTCGGTGAACATCATCGAAGACCTGGCCGTGACCCCGGAAGAGTTCTGGAAAGCCGTCAACTACCTCAACGTGCTGGGCGCGCGCCAGGAGGCCGGGCTGGTGGTGGCCGGTCTCGGTCTGGAGCATTACCTCGACCTGCTGATGGACGCCGAAGACGAACAGGCCGGCAAGTCCGGCGGCACACCGCGTACCATTGAAGGCCCGCTGTATGTGGCGGGCGCGCCGCTGTCGGTCGGCGAAGCGCGCCTCGACGATGGCGTCGATCCGGGCGTGACCCTGTTCATGCAGGGCCGCGTGTTCAACACCGCTGGCGAACCCCTGGCCGGCGCTGTCGTTGACGTCTGGCACGCCAATACCGGCGGCACCTACTCGTACTTCGATACCACGCAATCGGAATTCAACCTGCGTCGCCGCATCGTCACCGACGCCGAAGGCCGCTACCGTTTCCGCAGCATCGTGCCGTCGGGCTACGGCTGCCCGCCGGACGGTCCGACCCAGCAACTGCTCGATCAACTGGGCCGTCACGGCCAGCGCCCGGCGCACGTGCACTTCTTCATTTCCGCGCCGGATCATCGCCACCTGACGACCCAGATCAACCTCGACGGCGATCAGTACCTGCACGATGACTTTGCCTACGCCACCCGCGACGAGTTGATCGCCAAGATCACCTTCAGCGACGATCAGCAGCGCGCGGCGGCCCATGGCGTGAGCGGTCGTTTTGCCGAAATCGAGTTCGACTTCACCTTGCAGTCGTCTGCCCAGCCCGAGGAGCAACAGCGCCACGAGCGGGTCCGCGCACTCGAGGACTGATTGTCCTGATTCCCTGTAGGAGCGAGCCTGCTCGCGATGGACGTCAACGATGACGCTGGGTGCCTGATCCCCCGCGGCGTCCTCAAGTCCATCGCGAGCAAGCTCGCTCCTACAGGTTTCATTGAGAAGGCCCGCAGGTCAGTCCACTGATACGCCGCTGCAAGTACTGCCTTAGAATGCCCCGACGCAACCGATAACAAAAACGAGAGTGACCCGATGATGCAAGCGCAACTGTTGAGTCAGCGCAGCACCGTATTCGACCACGCCGACCCCTACGCGGTGTCGGGCTACGTCAATCAGCATGTCGGTAATCATTGCATCCTGATGCCTCGTGCCGGGCACCCCCTGGCCAGCCTCAATCATCGCAAGTTCGCCAGTCTCGACCTTTGCCGGATCAGCTACGGCGGCAGCGTTCGCGTCACCTCGGGCGCGCTGGAAAGCATCTATCACTTGCAAGTGTTGTTGCAGGGCAATTGCCTGTGGCGCGGTCACGGGCAGGAGCATTACTTCGCCCCCGGCGAGTTGCTGCTGATCAACCCCGACGATCCGGTCGACCTGACGTACTCGGACGACTGCGAAAAATTCATCCTCAAAGTCCCCACCTCATTGCTCGAATCCGTCTGCAACGAGCAGCGCTGGCGATATCCGGGGCAGGGCGTACGGTTCCTGGAGAACCGTTATCAGCTCAATGAACTGGAAGGTTTTGTCGGCCTGCTGGCGATGATTTGCCAGGAGGCCGAGGCCACCGAGCAGATTCCCCGGGTGCAGGAACATTACGCGCAGATCATCGTCAGCAAGATGCTGAGCCTGATGAAGACCAACGTCAGCCGCCTCGAAATCGGCTCGCAGGCCGCCACGTTCGAAGCGATTGCCGATTACATTGCCAGGAATCTCAAGCAGGACATCGACAGCGAAGAGCTGGCGCGCCAGGCCAGCATGAGCCTGCGCTCGTTGTATGGCCTGTTCGAACGCAATGCGAACACCACGCCGAAAAATTACATCCGTCAGAAACGCCTGGAACGCGTCAACGCTTGCCTCAGCGACCCGACCTGCAACGTGCGCAACGTCACTGAAATCGCAATGGACTACGGCTTCCTGCACCTGGGACGATTCTCCGACAGCTACCGCAAACAGTTCGGCGAGCTGCCGTCGGATACCCTCAAGCGCCGGCACTGAAACCTAAGCATCCCCCTTGTAGGAGCTGGCTTGCCAGCGAAGGCGGCCTGACAGCCGATCTGGATTTTTTTGACTGAGTACATATCCATTGCTGCGGTAACGGCGGCTTAGGGTTCCGCCCTGACGGCGGGTTACTTGGAA
>NZ_AKJJ01000112.1:0-26880 GCF_000282395.1 Pseudomonas sp. GM55
GAAGCAACCTGCTGCCGAAACCTGCGTAACTCTTTGTTCTACAAGGAGTTTTCCGTTTCGACTGCGCCGGAAGTGGGGCGAATTATAGGCCTCCAGAATCTGCCGTCAACACCTATTTTCACAAATCTGTCATATAGGTCAAAAATGCCCCGAAAACAAAAAGGCCGACCCAATGGGTCGGCCTTCTTCGCCCTTCTACTTACAAGCTAGGGAAGGCGAACTGCGAAGCTTCATGGCTCGCACGCTGCGGCCAGCGCTGGGTGATGGCTTTGCGGCGGGTATAGAAACGCACACCATCCGGGCCATAGGCGTGCAGGTCGCCGAACAGCGAACGCTTCCAGCCACCGAAGCTGTGATAGGCAACCGGCACCGGCAACGGCACGTTCACACCGACCATGCCGACTTCGATCTCGTCGCAGAACAACCGGGCCGCTTCCCCGTCGCGGGTGAAGATACAGGTGCCGTTGCCATATTCGTGATCGTTGATCAGTTGCATGGCTTCTTCCAGGCTGTTGACCCGAACAACGCAAAGCACCGGCCCGAAGATCTCTTCTTTATAGATACGCATCTCTGGCGTGACGTTGTCGAACAGGCAGCCACCCAGGAAGAAGCCTTCCTCGTGTCCAGCCACGGTCAGACCACGGCCGTCCACGACCAGCGTCGCGCCGGCGGCTACGCCGTCTTCTACATAACCGCTGACTTTGTCGCGGGCCTGGCCGGTGACCAGAGGCCCCATGTCCAGACCGCAAGAAGTACCGGCGCCGATTTTCAGCGCCTGGATTTGCGGCACCAGCTTGGCCACCAGCGCATCCGCCACCTGATCGCCCACGCACACAGCCACCGAGATCGCCATGCAACGCTCACCGCAAGAACCGTAAGCTGCACCCATCAGTGCGCTGACGGCGTTGTCCAGGTCTGCATCCGGCATCAGCACCGCGTGGTTCTTCGCGCCGCCCAGAGCCTGAACGCGTTTGCCGCGCTTGGTGCCTTCGGAGTAGATGTACTCGGCAATCGGCGTCGAACCAACAAAGCTCAGCGCTTTGACTTCCGGCGCTTCGATCAATGCGTCCACCGCAGTCTTGTCACCGTGCACCACGCTCAGTACGCCTTTAGGCAAACCGGCTTCCAGCAGCAACTGGGCGATCAGCAGCGTCGAGCTTGGATCGCGCTCGGACGGTTTGAGGATGAAGCAGTTGCCGCAGACGATCGCCAGTGGGTACATCCACAGTGGCACCATGGCCGGGAAGTTGAACGGTGTGATACCGGCAACCACGCCCAGCGGTTGGAAATCAGACCAGGCATCAATGTTCGGGCCGACGTTACGGCTGTATTCACCCTTGAGGATTTCCGGTGCTGCGCAAGCGAACTCGACGTTCTCGATGCCGCGCTTCAGTTCACCAGCCGCATCTTCCAGAGTCTTGCCGTGCTCTTCGCTGATCAATTGGGCGATACGCGCTTCGTTCTGCTCCAGCAGTTGCTTGAAGCGGAACATCACCTGGGCACGCTTGGCCGGTGGCGTGTTGCGCCAGGCCGGGAACGCAGCCTTGGCAGCGTCGATGGCGCTCTGGATGGTTTCGCGGGTCGCCAGCGGCAACTTGTGAATAGCCTGGCCGGTGGACGGGTTGAACACATCAACCGCACGACCGTTCTCGGTCACCAGTTCGCCATTGATCAAATGCGGAATAACGCTCATGGAAGCTCCTGAAAAGTTGTCCACAGGCGTCCACGAAATGACGCCTGCTATATATAGATGCTTTGTGTAGGAGCGAGCTTGCTCGCGAAGATGGTGAGGGCGCCGCGTTCATCCAGGCAGCCCCCATTATCGTTTACGTCCATCGCGAGCAAGCTCGCTCCTACAGGTGTGTTGTCAAATCAGTCGATCTTGCTCAGCACTTCGCCGACCGCGTCGAACAGCCGATCCAGGTCCTGCGGCTTGCTGTTGAAGGTTGGGCCGAACTGCAGGGTGTCGCCGCCGAAGCGCACGTAGAACCCGGCTTTCCACAGCGCCATGCCGGCTTCGAACGGACGCACGATGGCGTCGCCGTCACGTGCAGCGATCTGGATCGCGCCGGCCAGGCCGAAGTTGCGGATGTCGATGATGTTCTTGGTACCTTTGAGGCCATGCAGCGCATTTTCGAAATGCGGTGCGACTTCGGCCACGCTCTGCACCAGGTTTTCCTTTTGCAGCAGGTCGAGCGCTGCCAGGCCCGCGGCGCAAGCCACCGGGTGCGCGGAATAGGTGTAGCCATGAGGGAATTCAACCGCGTATTCAGGTGTCGGCTGATTCATGAAGGTCTGGTAGATCTCGGAGCTGGCAATCACCGCGCCCATCGGAATCGCGCCGTTGGTGACTTGCTTGGCGATGCACATCAAGTCCGGGGTCACGCCGAAGGTGGTGGCGCCGAACATGGTGCCGGTACGGCCGAAACCGGTGATCACTTCGTCGAATACCAGCAGGATGTTGTGCTGGTCGCAGATTTCACGCAGACGCTTGAGGTAACCCTGAGGCGGAACCAGCACGCCAGCGGAACCGGCCAATGGCTCGACGAATACCGCCGCGATGTTCGACGCATCGTGCAGTTCGATCAGCTTCAGCAGTTCGTCAGCCAGGGCGATACCACCCTGCTCCGGCATGCCACGGGAGTAAGCGTTGCTTGCCAGCAAAGTGTGCGGCAGGTGGTCGACGTCCATCATCGCCTGACCGAACAGCTTGCGGTTGCCATTCACGCCACCGAGGCTGGTGCCCGCGATGTTCACACCGTGGTAACCACGGGCACGGCCGATCATTTTGGTCTTGGTCGACTGGCCTTTCAGGCGCCAGTAAGCGCGGACCATCTTCACTGCAGTGTCAGCGCACTCGGAGCCCGAGTCGGTGAAGAACACGTGGTTCAGGTTGCCTGGGGTCAGGTCGGTGATTTTCTCAGCCAGCTGGAAGGACAGCGGATGGCCGTACTGGAAGCCTGGCGAATAATCGAGGGTGCCCAGTTGCTTGGACACGGCCTCCTGGATTTCCTTGCGGGTGTGCCCGGCACCACAGGTCCACAGACCCGACAGCGAGTCATACACCTTGCGGCCCTTGTCGTCGATCAGCCAGCTGCCTTCAGCGCCAACGATCAGGCGCGGGTCGCGCTGGAAGTTACGGTTGGCCGTGTAAGGCATCCAGTGAGCATCGAGCTTGAGCTGGCTGGCCAGGGAAGACGGGGCGTTTTCAGGCAAGTTCATGGGCGAAACCTCGCAAGGCAATAAGCGGCGTAAGGATTGAAAACCGTTGTTGCAGCTAAATTGCCACGGGGATAAAGTCGGTGAAATGCAACTTTTCTAATGTTCAGTCAGCCAACTACTAAACTTTCGAGTAACAAGCATGAGCACTCGCCGTCCCGATCCGCTGGCCCAGGTCAGCGACTTTGACATCCGCCTGCTGAGGATCTTTCGCAGCGTGGTGGAATGCGGCGGCTTCTCCGCGGCGGAAACCGTTCTGGGCATCGGTCGCTCGGCGATCAGCCAGCAAATGAGCGATCTGGAACAACGTCTCGGTCTGCGCCTGTGCCAACGGGGGCGTGCCGGGTTTTCCCTGACCGAAGAAGGCCGCGAGGTCTATCAATCGGCGTTGCAACTGTTAAGTGCACTGGAAAGCTTCCGCACCGAGGTCAATGGCCTGCACCAGCACTTGCGCGGCGAATTGATCATTGGCCTGACGGACAACCTGGTCACCCTGCCCCACATGCGCATCACCCATGCCCTCGCGCAATTGAAAGAACGCGGCCCGGATGTTCAGATCCAGATCCGCATGATCGCGCCCAATGAAGTCGAGCAAGGCGTACTCGACGGTCGTCTGCACGTCGGCGTGGTGCCGCAGGCGAGCGCATTGTCGGGGCTGGAGTATCAACCGCTGTATAGCGAACGATCGCTGTTGTACTGCGCGGTCGGCCATCCACTGTTTTATGTCGACGATAAACAACTGGACGACGGACGCCTGAACAGTCAGGACGCCATCGCGCCCACCTTCCGTTTGCCGGCGGAGATCCAGGCTCACTACCAGGCGCTCAATTGCACCGCCAGCGCCTCGGACCGCGAAGGCATGGCGTTCCTGATCCTGACCGGACGCTATATCGGTTACCTGCCGGATCACTACGCGAGTCTTTGGGTGCAGCAAGGCCGGTTGCGAGCATTGAAAGCAAAAACGCGCTTCTATGACCTCAGCCTGGCGTCGGTCACACGCAAGGGGCGTCGACCTCATCTGGTGCTGGAGAGTTTTCTGGAGAGCCTGGCCGCGACGCGTTAATGATCATTGCGCCACATAAGGACTTGTCTGAAGCCGGTGGGTACGATATCAACGCACTGGCCGTCCCACCCACCCGTTCGGAAGTGCTTATGACCTTTGAAGTCCCAGCCCACGGCGCAAAACCCGTCAGCCGCATTCGTCAGAAAAACGAAGAGACCATCATCAAAGCCGCCGAAGACGAGTTCGCCCGTCACGGGTACAAAGGCACGAGCATGAACACCATCGCCCAGAACGCCGGGCTGCCCAAGGCCAACCTGCATTATTACTTCACCAACAAGCTCGGTTTGTACGTGGCGGTGCTGAGCAACATCATCGAACTGTGGGACAGCACCTTCAACACCCTCACTGCCGAGGACGACCCGGCCGAAGCCTTGACCCGCTACATCCGCGCGAAAATGGAGTTCTCCCGACGCCAGCCGCAAGCCTCGCGGATCTTTGCCATGGAAGTCATCAGCGGCGGCGAATGCCTGACCGAGTATTTCAACCAGGATTATCGCGCCTGGTTCCAGGGCCGTGCAGGCGTGTTCCAGGCCTGGATCGACGCCGGTAAAATGGACCCGGTCGACCCGGTGCACCTGATTTTCCTGTTGTGGGGCAGCACCCAGCATTACGCCGACTTCGCCACGCAGATCTGCCGCGTCACCGGGCGCACCCGGTTGACCAGGCAAGACATGGAAGACGCCGGGGACAACCTGATCCGCATCATTCTCAAGGGCTGCGGCCTGAAACCTGCCATTTAAGTAGCCATTCAGGTACGTATGCCCTTTACCCTCAGCGGTTTTTGCGAATACCGCGAAGAGATTCGCAAAAGCCGCTTCATGACCTTCGCCGCGCCAATCTCCAGCCCGGCCGAAGCCCAGGCATTCATTGAACAGCACAGTGACTTGAACGCCTCTCACAACTGCTGGGCGTGGAAGCTCGGCGATCAATATCGCAGCACCGATGATGGCGAGCCCGGCGGTACGGCCGGCCGACCGATTCTGGCGGCGATAGAGGCGCAGGATTGCGATCAGGTCGCGGTACTGGTGATTCGCTGGTATGGCGGCATCCAACTGGGTACCGGTGGGCTCGCCCGGGCCTATGGCGGTGGTGCGAACAAATGCCTGCAAGCAGCGCCAAAGATTGAGCTGATCAGCCGGGTGCCGCTGCGTTGCGCTTGCGGATTTGCCGAGTTGGCCCTGGTCAAGCTGCGGGTGGCGGAGGCAGGTGGATTGGTTGTGGAGGAAACCTTCACCGCCAACGGTGTCGAGTTGCAGTTGGCCGTGGGTGATGCGCAAATCGACACCTTGCAGTCACAATTGGCCGATTTGAGTCGCGGGCGTATTTTGCTGCAGCGCTAAAAGCGCTCCGGCACAGGCTGCGATCTTTTGGGGCACAGCGTTTTTTCGCTTATTCCATACTTGCCCACATCTGCTGTGCACCCGGCTGTGGATAACCTGAGCACATACCGCTGCAACCCTTCTGTCATGCGGCTTTGCGGGCTTTGCTCAATTTTCGTCCAATCTGCCATCAAGCACAGCAAACTCAAATAAAAACAAACAGTTACATCGGCATATCGCCTTTAGAAGAAAGCCACCCGGTGCTTATGCCCATGCTTTGAGCTTGCGCACAAATACTGTGGAGCAATCTGTGGATAACCCGTTCATGGCCGTCGCCGCGCCGTGTACAACACGGCTTGTGGTGGTTTGCTCATTTTTTGATCAAAGGCGCACGAGCAAAATCAGGGCTTGATTCTCGGCATTGCCCCCATGTGGTGCCCGGCTCCGTGGCAGGCCGGGAATCAGGGTTGTTTGGGCGGGCCTCTTCGCGAGCAGGCAACACCTGAGCCACGCCCCACGCCAATTCAAACACCAGAAAAACCACCAGCAGCGAACTCGCGCCGTGGATCAGGGCATAAGCCTGCCATGCCGCAAACAGAAACCTCGCGGCCGAGTCATACCGCCCATAAGCCTGCTGCGGATCACGAATCCGCAGCACCGCCCACACGCAGACAATCGACCCCAGCAGATTCGCCATCAGCATGTGCACCGGTTCGAACGGCGGCAGCTCACCGGGTAAATTCAACGCCTGACTCACGCCGGTCAAAATCCCATGCAACGCCGCAAAACTCCACGGCGTGACAAACGCGACCGTTACGATCAGGTCGTACCAGGCACTGCCTTGCACCAGGCGGCGATATTGCGTTGCAGTCCACATCGACATTGCTCCATCAATTCAGGGAGCAACAAGGCTAAAGCCTGGAGTATGCTCCAGGGTCAAGCCCCTTCGAGACGTCATGATGCGCATCGGTGAATTAGCCCAGGCCAGCGCCGTCAGCCGCGACACGCTACGTTTCTACGAGCAGCGCGGGTTGATCGCGGCGCAACGCAGCGCCAACGGGTATCGCGACTATCCGCCAGACATGGTGCAACTGGTGCAGTACATCAAGACCGCTCAACGGCTGGGCTTTACCCTCGGCGAGATCGGCAACAGCGTCGCTGCAATCTGGCAGTCGCCCGATCCCGACAGTGCTGTCACGCAACTGCTGCAAGACAAACTCAGACTGATCGAAGCCCGCATGACCGAACTCGGCGCGCTGCGCGATGAGTTGCAACAACGGCTCGGGCAACAGTGTCCATTGAGTCCACGACTCTGAATTTTCAAGGAAGCCACTCATGTCCAAGGCAAAAACCGCACTCATCATCGGCGCCTCCCGGGGGCTTGGCCTCGGGCTGGTTAAAACCCTGTTGGCCGACGGCTGGCAAGTCACCGCCACCGTGCGCAATCCGCAAAAAGCCGAAGCCTTGCAGGCCCTGGGCAAGGTGCGGATCGAAACGCTCGACATGGACGATCAGCAAGCGGTATCGGCCCTGAGCCAACAACTCAAGGACGATGTGTTTGACCTGTTGTTCGTCAATGCCGGGGTCAAAGGGCCGGATGTCCAGACACCGAACGGTGGCGCGACGATGGCCGACGTCGGCCAGCTATTTTTCACCAATGCCGTGGCGCCGATCAACCTGGCCCAGCGTTTTGTCGAGCACATCCGCCCGGACACCGGCGTGCTGGCGTTCATGAGTTCGGTGCTGGGCAGCGTGACCATGCCCGATGCGCCGGAACTGGCACTGTACAAGGCCAGCAAAGCGGCGCTGAACTCAATGACCAACAGCTTCGTCACTCAGTTGGGCGAAACCAGCCTCACCGTGCTGTCGCTACACCCGGGTTGGGTGAAAACCGACATGGGCGGCGAAGGCGCGGACATCGACGTCGAAACCAGCACCCGTGGCCTGATTGATCAGGTGAATGCGTATGTTGGCAAGGGCGGGCATCATTTCATCAATTACCGGGGCGAGACCATTCCCTGGTAATACCGCCGGCCCCTTGTAGGAGCTAGCTTGCTAGCGATGGTGTGTCAGCTACATCCACGTCAACTGACACACCATCGCTGGCAAGCCAGCTCCTACAGAGGGTTGCATCTGCCTGTCGGGCTGGGCTTGCCCGCCGGGCCGTTTTGATCGAAACTGCGCACCTCGCCTCCCCGGCGACCCTGGATCAGCAGACAGGGCAACACTGAGCTGGCAACCCTGAACCCAACTTTCAGAGGAGCCGGCCAACATGCCTGCGACCCGTACCTGGTTAAAAAATCCCCTCGCCATTTTCACGGCCAACGGTCTCGATGCCCGTGGCGGTCTGGTGCTGCAAGACGGCTTGATCGTCGAAGTGCTAGGCGTCGGCCAGCAACCGTCCAGCCCCTGCAATGAAGTGTTCGATGCCCGCGAGCATGTGATCCTGCCGGGCCTGATCAACACCCATCATCACTTTTATCAAACGCTGACCCGCGCCTGGGCGCCGGTGGTCAATCAGCCGCTGTTCCCGTGGCTGAAAACCCTGTACCCGGTCTGGGCACGCCTGACCCCGGAAAAACTCGCCCTCGCCACCAAAGTCGCGTTGGCTGAATTGCTACTGTCCGGCTGCACCACTGCGGCCGACCATCACTACCTGTTCCCGCAAGGCCTGGAAAATGCCATCGACGTGCAGGTCGAGAGCGTTCGCGAACTGGGCATGCGCGCCATGCTCACCCGCGGTTCCATGAGCCTTGGCGAAAAGGACGGTGGCCTGCCGCCGCAACAGACCGTGCAGGAAGGCGAAGTGATCCTCGCCGATAGCGAGCGACTGATCGCCGAGTACCACGAACGCGGTGATGGTGCGCAAATCCAGATCGCCCTGGCACCGTGCTCGCCGTTTTCGGTGACGCCGCAAATCATGTCGGCCAGTGCCGAACTGGCGAACAAACTCGACGTGCGCCTGCACACCCACCTGGCTGAAACCCTCGACGAAGAAGAGTTCTGCCTGCAACGCTTCGGCCTGCGCACCGTGGACTATCTGGACAGTGTTGGCTGGCTCGGCCCACGTACGTGGCTAGCCCATGGCATCCATTTCAACCCGGATGAAATCGCCCGCCTCGGGGCCGCCGGCACCGGTATTTGCCATTGCCCGAGTTCGAACATGCGCCTGGCCTCGGGCATCTGCCCGAGCATCGAGCTGACCGATGCCGGTGCCTTGCTTGGCTTGGGCGTGGACGGTTCGGCGTCCAACGATGCCTCGAACATGATGCTCGAAGCCCGCCAGGCCCTGTACATCCAGCGCCTGCGCTACGGCGCCGAGAAGATCACCCCGGAACGCGTGCTTGGCTGGGCGACCAAAGGTTCGGCCAGTCTGTTGGGACGTACCGATATCGGTGAGCTGGCCGTGGGCAAGCAGGCCGACCTGGCCCTGTTCAAGCTGGATGAACTGCGTTTCTCCGGTAGCCACGATCCGGTCTCGGCACTGCTGCTGTGCGGCGCCGATCGCGCGGATCGGGTGATGGTCGGCGGCAAGTGGCGAGTGATTGACGGGCAGGTCGAGGGGCTCGACTTGAAGGGATTGATCGCTGATCACAGCCAGGCGGCGCGGCAGCTTATCGCTGGCGTCTGACACCACACCGATTAAAACTGCGGGGTGGCGCTAACGTTTCGTTTTGCCTTAGCGCACCAGTGGGTGGCAGCTATGCAGCGCCATGCACTTTTATCGCACTTCAAGGACCTGTCGCGAGCAGGCTCGCTGCCACAGAGACCTCGGTACTTTTGTGAGAGCGAGCCTGCTCGCGATGGCACTACCGCGACTTCAAGTTTTGTTGCCCTGTTGGTCAGCAGTTTGCATTGCCCTGTGCAAGCCAAAGAGCCCAGCCAACCTCACGACAAAATGGAGTCCGAATTCATGCACAACTGTCCGTTGAAGAAGCTGCTGTGCACCGTTGCGGCGGCCATCGGTCTGAGCGCCAGCCTGACTGCCATTGCCAACGCCCCTCCGAAACTCGGCTTCGTCGCCTCGTTCCTGATCCCGGAAGTGATCCGCGACATCAACGCCATCCAGCTGGCCTTGAACATATACAACCCCGCGCCGATCCAGGACTCCGAGCGTCGCGGCGTGTACGCCGTGGGCTACGCTTCGGACATGGCGTACATCGGACCGAAAGCGGTGCTGACCTCCATCGTCAACGATTGGGCCACGCGACGGGAATTGGAAACGCTGCGGTGAACCTCCTGGTCAGGTTTTACCAATTGTTGCGGCAACCCCCTGTAGAATGGCGACCATTGCACCTGATGAGAAAAGAATCATGTACGACTGGCTGAACGCCCTGCCCAAGGCAGAACTGCACCTGCACCTGGAAGGCTCGCTGGAACCCGAGCTGTTGTTCGCCCTGGCCGAGCGCAACAAGATTGCCTTGCCATGGAACGATGTCGAAACCCTGCGCAAGGCGTATGCCTTCAACAACCTGCAGGAGTTCCTCGACCTGTATTACCGGGGTGCCGATGTGCTGCGCACGTCCCAGGATTTCTATGACCTGACCTGGGCGTATCTGCTGCGTTGCAAAGAACAGAACGTGATTCACACCGAACCGTTCTTCGACCCGCAGACCCACACCGACCGTGGCATCCCGTTCGAAGTCGTACTCAACGGCATCGCCGCCGCACTGAAGGATGGCGAGCAGCAACTGGGTATCACCAGTGGTTTGATCCTGAGCTTCCTGCGCCATCTGAGCGAAGACGAGGCCCAGAAAACCCTCGACCAGGCGCTGCCGTTCCGCGATGCGTTCGTCGCCGTGGGCCTGGACAGCTCCGAGATGGGCCATCCGCCGAGCAAGTTCCAGCGCGTGTTCGACCGTGCCCGTCACGAAGGCTTCCTGACCGTCGCCCACGCCGGTGAAGAAGGCCCGCCCGAGTACATCTGGGAAGCCATCGACCTGTTGAAAATCCAGCGCATCGACCATGGCGTGCGCGCCATCGAAGACGAGCGCCTGATGCAGCGAATCATCGACGAGCAGATCCCGCTGACCGTGTGCCCGTTGTCGAACACCAAACTTTGCGTGTTCGATCACATGTCGCAGCACAACATTCTCGACATGCTGGAACGCGGCGTGAAAGTGACCGTGAACTCCGATGATCCGGCGTACTTCGGTGGTTATGTCACCGAGAACTTCCATGCACTGCACACCCACCTGGGCATGACCCAGGATCAGGCCAGACGCCTGGCGCAGAACAGCCTCGATGCGCGGTTGGTAAAGCCCTGAAGGCAAACGCAAACCCTGTAGGAGCTGGCTTGCCAGCGAAAAGGCCATCACCTTCAGAATTGATGGCCGCCATCGCCGGCAAGCCGGCTCCTACAACACCATTTCCAGCTCGGTCTCACTGGCGAAACGATGAATTTCCCGTTGCCCGGAGGCTGTCACCTGCAAGGCTCGGGAATCGTTGGGCAGGCTCAGCCACCCCGACTGCATGAACAGTTGCAACAATGCCGCGCCCAGCGAGCCGCCCATGTGCGGGCGTCTTTCGCTCCAGTCAGGGCACGCGCAAGCAACCCTGCCGTTGTGATGGACCAGCGCCTGGATGAACACTCCCCGTGCCGCCAACTCCGTCGCGCCCTTGAGCGTGACCGTGACCCGCCGATCAAAATGCTCGATCCAGCCTGCCTCCTGCAGTCGCTGATACAGATCGGCGGACAGGGTGCCCCCCAAGTGATCGCCGCACAGTCGGGCACTCAACAATGACGAACGCACCACCTGGGGTTTGACGAGCGGCGCATTGCGCTTGAATACGTCGCGAACATCCTGGGGGGCGCTGGCGAAGGTCGCGCTGGCCAGTGCTTCGATGGCCGCCCCGACCTCGGGAGCTGCCAGGCGGAAGAAGCGTTTGCGGCCGCGGTTTTCAACCCTCAACAGACCTCCAGCGGACAAACGTCCCAGGTGTGCACTGGCCGAAGACTGTGACAGGCCGGCCAGCAGTGCCAACTCTTCGGTTGCTCGCGCCGAACCATCCATCAACGCCCACATCATTGCGCTGCGCTTTGGGTCAGCCAGCAATGTGGCGATCTGGCTGATGCAAGGTGCATGTTCCATGTATTCACTCCCTGTTGAATCGTTTCGTCTACTGCCCAGAAACATCTTGATCCGTAATGTGTCGTCGGCCAATTCGTGGAAACTGCCATAAACCCGGCAACGCATTGCTCACTCACTAGCGCTGCCTGGCCGATGCTGCGAAGGTCAGAAGGATGACCGTGCAGCCGGGCCGACCCGAGTGTGGACCCGTCATTGGTGGATCGACGCTACTTATATGATGAGGGCGCTAGTATATGCGGGTTGGTCGTTGGAACCTGTCCTCCGCCCGGCATAGGTGGTGATCGTTCCCGAGAGAAATTTCTCTTTTTTTTGTGCGACTAATGAGCGATATCCGAAAAGCCCGGAAATTGACTACTCAAAAAGGCGCATCGACTGGCAAGCATTTCCCGCAGAAGGTTCACTGGCTTACTCAATTGTGCGCGATGGGCGCACAACAGATTCAGCGGTGCGCGCTCACAGAGCAGCTCCGGCATCAGCACCTTCAAGCGGCCGGCCAGTACATCGGCGGCGACATCGAGCCAGGATTTATAAGCGATACCGGTACCTGCCACGGCCCAAAGGCGCACGACATCGGCGTCGTCGCTGAAGCGGTCGCCGCTGACGGTCAGGCTGACTTCGCGTTTGCCGTCGTGAAAGCTCCAGTGATCGTGGACCCGGCTGCCAAGCATGTACAACAGGCAATTGTGCTGTGCCAGTTGCTCCAGCTGCCGCGGTTCGCCGTGACGAGCCAGATAGCCGGGAGCGGCGCACAACACCCGGCGGTTCTGCGGGGCGATGGGCAGCGCCACCAGGCTGGAGTCCTCCGGCTCACCGTAGCGCAGGGCAACGTCTACCGGTTGGCGAAACAGGTCGGCGATGCGGTCCCCCAGCAGCAGACGCACGGTCAGTTTCGGATGCTCGCGTTGAAACTCGTCGAGCCAGGGCAGTAGCAGATTGCGGCCAAAGTCCGATGGCGCCGACAGTTGCAGAACCCCGCTGACCTGGTCCTGACCACGGGCCAGTAATCGCCGGCCCTCGTCGAGATTGCTCAAGGCCGCGCGGGCGTATTCGAGAAAGCCCTCGCCTTCGGCGGTCAGGCGCAGGCTGCGGGTCGAACGGGCCAATAAACGGGCGCCGAGTTGCTGTTCGATGCGCTTGAGCGCCGCACTGGCCACTGCCGCCGACATGTCCATGCCTCGCGCGGCGGCGGACAGGCTGCCCAGGTCCGCCGCCCGGACAAACAACTGCAAGTCATCGAAACGCAGCATCAAGAGCACCAATTATCAAAGAAATATTGAAAGAGACTGCTCTTTTAGCCGGTTTTATCTTCAGGAGAAATAGCCAATCATCTCCCCTATCGAATCTCTTCTTTAATTAGTGTTCAGGAGTCGCCCATGAAAGCCATTGCCTACTACGCCTCGTTGCCGATCGGTGACGACAAGGCTCTGCAAGACATCGAACTGCCGGAACCGGTTGCCGGCCCCGGCGACTTGCTGGTGGAAGTCAAAGCCATCTCGGTCAACCCGGTGGACACCAAGGTGCGCCAGAGCGTCCAGCCCGAAGGCGGCGCAGCCAAGGTGCTGGGTTGGGACGTGGCCGGCGTGGTCAAGGCGGTGGGCAGTGAAGTGAAACTGTTCAAGGTCGGCGACAAGGTGTATTACGCCGGCTCCATCGCGCGTGCGGGCGGCAACAGCGAGTTGCATGTGGTGGACGAGCGCATCGTCGGCCACATGCCGAAGACCCTCGATTTCGCCGAGGCCGCTGCCCTGCCGCTCACTGCGATCACGGCGTGGGAACTGTTGTTCGAACGCCTGCGAGTGCGCGAAGGCAAAACCGATGAAGGCCAGAGCCTGTTGATCGTCGGCGCGGCGGGTGGCGTGGGCTCGATTCTTACGCAACTGGCCAGCCAACTCACGGCCCTTGAAGTCATCGGCACCGCTTCACGTCCACAGACCCAAAGCTGGGTGAAGGAATTGGGCGCCGATCTGGTGATCGACCATAGCCAGCCACTGAGCGAAGCACTCAAACGTGCCGGCGTGGATCAGGTCACCCACGTCGCCAGCCTGACCCAGACCGACCAGCACCTGGACCAACTGATCGAGGCATTGGTACCCCAAGGCAAACTGGCGCTGATCGATGATCCCAAGTCGCTGGACGTGACCAAGCTCAAACGCAAGAGCCTGTCACTGCACTGGGAGTTCATGTTCACCCGTTCACTGTTTGAAACCCAGGACATGATCGAGCAGCACAACCTGCTCAATCGCGTCGCCAGGCTGATCGACGCCGGAACCCTGAAAACCACCATGGGCGAACACTTCGGCACGATCAATGCGACCAATTTGCGCCGTGCCCATGCCCTGCTGGAGAGCGGCAAAGCCAAGGGCAAGATTGTGCTGGAAGGGTTCTGAAGCGCTGAAAAAAGCCATCGCTGATTTCATCAGCCTTCCGCGTTTTTTGTCTGTGACCGGGGCGTCCGGGTCACAGACAGCCCCTGCGGACGCCACCGAAAAGTCGTGTTTTTTTTAGTTACAAACCGTCAGTCCGACAGTTGCCCCTTGTCACAATGCTGCTCGTATTCGGGACTACAATCGAATCTCCTGTGAGGCAGTCTTTTGCGTAACGTCTTTTACGAGACATCTTTTACAAGAGGAGTTCGGCTATGAAGATCCTGATAAAAGAACTGGCAAAGTCCCAGTGGCAAGTTCGCTTAGATCAACATGCCGTGACGTTCCGCAGCGAAGCAGAAGCTCGCGCTTTCACGCGTACCCTCGAAGCCCGCATCCAAGCCCCTCACCAGATTCCCGTCCTCCACCCGCAGCGTGCAGCCGGCTGACTCCGGCCTCAGACCTGGGCTTGCGCCAGCGCCCGGGCATTTTGCAAACGCCGGGTGAGCATCGCCGCGCTCACCACCAGAACTCCACACAGGCTGATGACCATGGCCATCGGCACGGCGCTGCCGTCATGCAGCACACCCACCAGCGCAGAGGCACCGGCAGCTACGCTGAATTGCAGGCAACCGAGCAGCGCCGACGCACTACCGGCCCGTCCGCCCTGCCCGCTCATCGCGCAGGCCGCGGCATTGGGGCTGATGCAACCGAGGCTGGCGATACAGATGAACAATGGAATCAGCAGCGGCCACAGTTGTGCCGTGTGCAGGGAGCTGACCGCGAGCAGCGCCACGCCGGCTGCCAGGTAAACCCACACTGCGCGCGCCAGCAAGTAGGCCGGACCACGCTTGGCCAGCAACCGCGCATTAACCTGTGCCACCAGAATGAAGCCCGCGGCATTGGTGCCGAACAGCCAGCCAAAGTGCTCGGCCGGAACGCCGTAGAGCTTGATAATGATGAAGGGAGAACCGGCAATGTAGGCAAACATCCCGGCGATGGCGATGCCCCCGGTCAAGGCATGGCCAAGAAATATCGGGTCAGCCAGCAATCGACCGTACTGACGCAGCGCACCCGACAGCGGTTGACGCGGCACGTGGGCCGGCAAGCTTTCCGGCAATCCCGTCGCAACCGCCAGCCCCGCCAGCGCACTGAATCCGGTCAGGGCCAGGAAGATTGACTGCCAGCCTGTCGTGTTGACCAACAAGCCACCCAGCAATGGCGCGAGGATGGGGGCAAGCCCCATCACCAGCATCAACTGCGAAAAGACTTTTGCCGAACCCACCGCATCACACTTGTCGCTGACCACCGCCCGGGAAATCACCATCCCGGCGCAGCCGCCCAAGGCCTGGACGAAACGCGCACCGATCAGCCATTCCAGGTTCGGCGCATAAGCACATGCCAGAGAGGCGGCGGTAAACAAGCCGACACCGGTGAGCAATGGAATGCGCCGCCCGAAGCGATCCGCCACCGGGCCATAAGCCAGTTGACCGATGGACAGGCCGAGGAAGTACGCCGCCAACGTCATCTGAACGTGATTTTCGTCCGTCCCGAAGGCCAGTGCCATGGCCGGAAAGGCTGGCAGATAGAAGTCGATCGCCAGCGGACCGAAAGCGCTCAAGGCGCCGAGAATCAGAATGGTACGGAAGTTCATCAGGCATCCAGTGGGACAGAGTCGGCAGCCCGACAGTCTAGCCGCGCATGGACGCCTTGAACAATCAGATAGCTCGCTAACTATTAAAATCAGGCCAATTTGACGCCGTAACCTTCTTCGCTGATGGCCTCGATCACTTGCTGGGCGGTCAGTGCACTTTCGACACCGACCTCCCCGGCCGCCAGATCGACCTGCACACTGGCCGCCGGATCCCTGGCCTGGACCGCCTGAGTGATGGCCTTGACGCAGTGACCACAAGACATGCCTTCAACGTTGAACACTTGCATGGTATGACTCCTTTACTGAGGGTTGAGCCCAGTTTCGAGCTTGCCACCATGGCAAGGTCAAGTTCTGACGTTAGCTGCCGGGCTGGCAATCGGCGGCGGGCTCGGCCAAGCTGCGTCCATCAATGACTCGAACTCAGGAGATTCAGCCATGCGCTGGTCGGTTTTCAGCCTGTTTGGCTTTCTCAGCCTTTTCGCCGCCATGCCTTCGGTCAATGCTGCCGGTCAGGATTATGGCGTGCTGATCATTTCCCGCGAGCGCCTGGAAGTCGCGACCAGCTGCGAAATCGGTGTGTACATCCACGATCAACTGGCGGCGCGGCTGTTTCAGGAGCAGAGCACCTCGTTCAACTTGCCGCCGGGCAACGTCTCGCTGCGCCTCAAGTTACTTCCGGGTCAGGTGCCGGGTTGCAATCCGGGCATGCTCGCGCCGGGTTCGCAGGATATCCAGCTCAAGGCCGGGGATGTGCTCAAGTACCGGATCGCGATGACCCAGGAAGGGATGTACCTCAAGCGCGCCGGTCTTGGTTACTGATGAGTTACTTGATCTGAAACATGGCACTTGACCTTGCCAACATGGCAAGGTTGATCCTGTGGTCATCTACTACAGGGAGTGCGACCGATGTCCGAATCCACCACGTTCGACCTGCCGATTGCCGGCATGACCTGCGCCAGTTGCGCCGGGCGTGTCGAGCGCGCCTTGAGCAAAGTCATTGGCGCCAGTGCCGTCAGCGTCAACCTTGCCACTGAACAGGCCCGGGTCCAGGCACCCAGCGACAGTTTGCCTGCCTTGATGGAGGCCGTAGCCAGAGCCGGCTACAGCGTGCCGCAGCAGAATCTGGAACTGAGCATCGACGGCATGACCTGCGCGTCCTGCGTCGGTCGGGTCGAGCGGGCGCTGGGCAAGGTTGCGGGAGTGAAAAGCGTCAGCGTCAACCTGGCCAGCGAACGTGCCCACCTGGAACTGCTCGGCCAGATCGATCCGCAAACCTTGATCGCAGCGGTGGCCAAGGCTGGCTATACCGCCAGCGTATGGGAAGCCGAACACCCGTCAACCGACAATCAGCAACAACGCCTGCATCGCGAACGCAGGGCCTTGATCATCGCCATTGTCCTCGCCTTGCCGCTGGTATTGCCGATGCTGCTACAGCCCTTCGGCGTGCACTGGATGCTCCCGGCCTGGGCGCAATTCGCCCTGGCCACGCCCGTGCAGTTCATCTTCGGCGCACGGTTTTACGTCGCCGCGTGGAAAGCCGTGCGTGCCGGAGCCGGCAACATGGACCTGCTGGTCGCCCTGGGCACCAGCGCCGGATACGGCTTGAGCGTGTACGAATGGGCCACCGCCGCCGGGCGCATGCCGCATCTGTATTTCGAAGCCTCGGCGGTGGTGATCGCCCTGGTGCTGCTGGGCAAGTACCTGGAAAGTCGCGCCAAGCGCCAGACCGCCAGCGCCATCCGCGCCCTGGAAGCCTTGCGTCCGGAGCGGGCGACTCGGGTGACCGATGGTCACGAGCAAGACGTCGCCATCAGCGCCCTGCGCCTCAATGACCTGGTGCTGGTCAAACCCGGTGAACGCTTTCCGGTGGACGGTGAAGTCATTGAAGGCCAGAGCCATGCCGACGAAGCCCTGATCAGCGGCGAGAGTTTGCCGGTGCCCAAGCAGCCCGGTGACAAAGTCACCGGCGGCGCGATCAACAGCGAAGGCCGCTTGCTGGTGCGCACCCAGGCCCTCGGCGCGGAGACCGTGCTGGCGCGGATCATTCGTCTGGTGGAAGACGCCCAGGCCGCAAAAGCGCCGATCCAGAAACTGGTGGATAAAGTCAGCCAGGTGTTCGTACCCACGGTGCTGCTGATTGCCCTGGCAACCCTGATCGGCTGGTGGTTGTATGGCGCGCCGATGGAAACCGCGCTGATCAACGCCGTGGCGGTGCTGGTAATCGCCTGCCCATGCGCCCTGGGCCTGGCCACGCCGACGGCGATCATGGCCGGCACTGGCGTGGCGGCACGCTACGGGATTCTGATCAAGGACGCCGAAGCACTGGAGCGCGCCCATGAAGTCAGCGCGGTGGTATTCGACAAGACTGGCACCCTGACCTCCGGTACCCCGCGTATTGCTCATCTGAGTGCCATCGACGGTAATGAGGCGCGCCTTTTGCAATTGGCCGGTGCCCTGCAACGCGGCAGTGAGCATCCGCTGGCCAAGGCTGTTCTGGATGCCTGTGTCGAACGCCACTTGAAGGTGGCCGATGTCCGCGACAGCCAGTCCCTGACCGGCCGCGGCATCGCCGGCAACCTCGAAGGGCGTCGCCTGGCGCTGGGCAATCGTCGCCTGCTGGAGGACAGCGGCTTGAACGCAGGGCCGTTGGCCGACTCGGCGATCGCGTGGGAAAAACAAGGCCGGACCTTGTCCTGGCTGATCGAACAATCCCCCGAGCCACAAGTGCTGGGCCTGTTCGCCTTCGGTGACACACTCAAGTCCGGCGCGCTGCAAGCGGTGCAACAACTGAGTGCACGGAACATCAGCAGCCACCTGCTGACCGGCGACAATCGCGGCAGCGCCAACGTGGTGGCCGAGGCGCTGGGCATCCAGGATGTGCATGCCGAAGTGCTGCCGGCGGATAAAGCCGCCACGGTCACCGCCTTGAAAGAAACCGGCGTGGTGGCGATGGTCGGCGACGGTATCAACGATGCCCCGGCACTGGCTGCCGCCGACATCGGCATCGCCATGGGTGGTGGCACTGATGTCGCCATGCACGCGGCCGGCATCACCCTGATGCGTGGCGATCCGCGACTGGTGCCGGCCGCATTGGAGATCAGCCGCAAGACCTACGCAAAGATCCGCCAGAATCTGTTCTGGGCCTTCGTCTATAACCTGATCGGCATTCCGTTGGCCGTGTCTGGCGTACTCAATCCGGTGTTGGCCGGTGCGGCCATGGCGTTATCGAGCGTCAGCGTGGTGAGCAATGCGCTACTGTTGAAAACCTGGAAACCCAAGGACCTGGAGGACAACCGATGAACATCGGCCAAGCGGCCCGCCACAGCGGCCTGAGCGCAAAGATGATCCGTTATTACGAATCCATCGGCCTGCTCAAGGCGGCCCATCGCACTGATAGCGGTTATCGGGTGTATGGCGATGACGACCTGCACACGCTGGCGTTCATCAAGCGCTCGCGGGACCTGGGATTTTCCCTGGAAGAAGTCGCCAAGTTGCTGACCCTCTGGCAAGACCGCCAGCGTGCCAGCGCCGATGTGAAGGCGTTGGCCCGCCAGCACATCGATGAGTTGAACCGGAAGATCCGTGAGCTGGGGCAGTTGCGCGACACCTTGCAGGATCTGGTTGAGCACTGTCACGGCGATCATCGGCCGGATTGCCCGATCCTCAAGAATCTTGAGTCGGGTTGTTGCACCGAATCAATTCGCGCCTGATGCATTGATGCCGGCTGTACCGACGCCATCGCGGGCAAGCCCGCTCCCACAAGGTTTCAGTGCCGGTCACATAATTCGGGCTTGGCACAAAATCTGTGGGAGCGGCGGTGCGGCGATCCGACTTGCCCGCGATGGCGGACTGTCAGGCGACATAATTATTGAATCTGCACACAAAAAACCCGGCCGAAGCCGGGTTTTTCTTTAGCCGATCACTGCATCCATGGCGGAGGCGGTTCTTCAGCCTTGTTGGTCGGCGCGTCATCTGCCGCGCGTGCCGCTTGCTTGCGCTCTTCGTCCAGGCGTGCGGCCTCGATTTCGCGCATGATACCGCCCACGTCGGCCAGCTCTTCCGTATCGGCGAACTCGCCGGTCAGGACACTGGCCGGGTGCAAGGTGCCGGCCTCGTACAAGGCCCACATTTCCTTGGCGTATCGGGTCTTCTTCAACTCCGGTGCGAACCGCCCGAAGTAGGACGCCATGTTGCCCACATCCCGCTCCAGCATGCTGAATGCGTGGTTGTTGCCCGCTGCATCCACCGCTTGTGGCAGGTCGATAATCACCGGACCGGTCGGCGTCAGCAGCACGTTGAACTCGGACAGGTCGCCGTGCACCAGACCGGTACACAGCATCAGCACGATCTGGGAAATCAGATACGCGTGATACTCGCGGGCCTGGTCCGGCTCCAGTACCACATCGTTCAGACGCGGCGCGGCATCGCCGTACTCGTCGGCCACCAGCTCCATGAGCAGCACGCCTTCGAGGAAGTCGAACGGCTTGGGCACCCGCACACCGGCATTGGCCAGACGGAACAGCGCCGCCACTTCGGCGTTCTGCCAGGCATCTTCGGTTTCCTTGCGGCCAAATTTGGAGCCCTTGGCCATCGCACGGGCCTGACGGCTGTTGCGCACCTTGCGGCCTTCCTGGTACTCGGCCGCCTGACGGAAACTGCGTTTGTTCGCCTCCTTGTAGACCTTCGCGCAACGCAACTCGTTGCCGCAGCGCACCACATAAACAGCTGCTTCTTTACCACTCATGAGTGGGCGCAGCACCTCGTCGACCAGACCGTCCTCGATCAGGGGTTCAATGCGTTTTGGAGTCTTCATCAGCTTTTATTGTGGGTCCTTTATTACCAAACACGCGAAAGTCATTCGTTATACGGCAATCCACTCACCGGGGGGAGGGGTTGCCGACTGATGAGCATTGCAGAAGCACACAATGTGCCGATTTCATCGGGTAAAACCGACGACCACCATGGGTCGCTCCAGATCATAGCCGAGCCTGCATCAATTGTTGTGCAGGGGCATTGAGGCCAATTGCGACAGAAGCTGACACCACAGTTCGTACCTTCCGCAGGATTTTTCCCAACAGGCCTCAATTTCCTCCGACAACAGCCGAAGTCCTTAGTGACAACGTGATTTGTCCGACAATCGCTGCCACAACAAAAGCGATGCCGCACTCAAGGATCCGGGTTGACCAAGAACGTTTACGGCTACCAATAAACCGCGAGTCATCTGCACTGCGTGGGCCTACAAGAAAATCTGGAGCGCGGATGAACATCAAACAGAAGTTGACCTGGGCGTTTGCAATCATCGCCTGCCTGCCCGTGGTACTGGTCGCCACCCTCGTTGTGCTGAACCTGCGCAGTGACGCCAGGAACGAATTCGTCGACGGCAGTGCCCGCGAGATTCGTCAGGTCAGCAACGCCATGCAATTGTTCTTTGACGGCATCAGCCAGAACGTCGATTACCTGGCCAGGCAACCGCTGATCCGAAACTCCGACGACAGCCTCAAGACTTACATGGGCGCCAACGCCGAGAGCATTCCCCAGGGCGAGATGGACAAGAAAGTCTTCACTCTGCTTCAGGACCTGGGCAACAGCCACCCGGCCTACGCCTATGCCATCCTCGGCACGGCGGCGGGCGGCTACGTGTCGTGGCCGGATGATCCGAAGCTGAGCAACTACGACCCGCGCCAGCGCCCCTGGTACAAGGCGGCCCAGGCCAAACCGGGCAAGCCGTTCCGTACCGAGGCCTATTACTGGGCCCAGGACGACGCGACCTACGTCAGCACCGTGCGCACTATCGACAACAAATTGGGCACCAACGGCGGCGTAGTCAGCATCGACGTGACGCTCAAGCAGCTCACCGAAATCGTCAAACAGATCAAGCTCGGTGAAACCGGTTACCTGATGCTGCTGGAAAACACCGGCACGGTCCTGGTGGACCCGAAACAACCGGAACACAACTTCAAACCGCTGAACAGCCTTGGTGACGGCTACGCGCAACTGGCCAAGGCCGGCAAGGGCCTGGTGGAAGTGGAGCTGAACGGCGAGCGCTACATGGCCAACGTCTGGCCATCAGAGCAACTGGGCTGGACCTTCATCGGCCTGATCAAACAGGACGACGTGATGAGCTCCGCCACCCAGTTGACCTGGTTGATCGCCATCATTGCTGCCGTACTGGCCGTGGTCTTCGCCATCGTCGGCGCCAGTTTTGCCAGCCTCATCGTGCGCCCGATCCGCAGCGTGGCCAGCGGCCTGGAAGGCATCGCCCAGGGCGAAGGCGACCTGACCCAGAACCTGCAAATCCGTGGCAACGACGAAACCGCGCAACTGGCCAACTGGTTCAACCAGTTCCTGACGGCGATTCGCCACCTGATCCAGAACATCGGCGGTGCGGCGGGCAAGATCCTCGACACCTCCAAGAGCTCGACCCAGGTCTCCAGCGACATGGCCGAAGCCGCCGGACGCCAGCGTGAAGCAGTGGACATGGTGTCCACAGCGTTCCACGAAATGGTCGCCACCGCCAACGAAGTCGCACGCTCTTGCAGTCAGGCGGCGGAATCCGCCGACAGCGGCCAGCGCCAGGCGCGTGAAGGTCAGCAGCAGATTGATGCGGCGGTGAACAGCGTTGATCGCCTGAGCCAGGAAATCGAACAGTCGGCCCAGTCGATGCAACAGCTGGAGCGCGACAGCAACGACATTCAGTCGATCCTGGGAACCATCCGTTCGATCGCCGAGCAGACCAACCTGCTGGCGCTGAACGCCGCGATCGAAGCGGCCCGGGCCGGTGAACAAGGTCGCGGCTTTGCGGTGGTGGCCGACGAAGTGCGGGCCCTGGCCAAGCGCACGGCCGACTCCACAGCGGAAATCGACGGGCTGCTGGGCAACCTGGCCAAACGCACCAGCCAGGTGACCCAGCAGATGCACGCCAGCCTGGAAGTATCCCAGCAATCGGTGACGTGCATCGGCGAAGCGCGCAACAGTTTCGGGCAGATTCGCGAGTCGGTGGACGTGATCCGCGACATGAACACCCAGATCGCCACGGCGGCGGAACAACAGCATCAAGTGGCCGAAGACATCAACCGACACATCAGCCAGATCCATGGCGATGCACAACGGGTGGCGGAACTGGCCAACTCGGCACGCCTGGACTCCCAGAGCCTGGCCGGGTTGTCGAATGAGCTGGACGGGTTGGTGCGCAGGTTCCGTACCTGATCCTGTTGCCCGGTGGCCGCTTTGCGGCCATTCGCTGGCAAGCCAGCTCCTACACATGTGCGCAACGGCCCAACCTGTAGGAGCTGGCTTGCCAGCGAAAGCGAGCTCACTGTCAAAACAGGAACAAGAAACCTTGCTCAGCGCTCGATAATAGCGGTCACACCCTGCCCGCCCGCCGCGCAAATCGAAATCAGTCCCCGCCCCTTGCCCGCCGCATCCAGCAACTTCGCCAGGTTGGCGACGATGCGCCCGCCCGTGGCGGCAAACGGGTGCCCAGCCGCCAGTGAACTGCCCTTGACGTTGAGCTTGCTGCGGTCGATCGAGCCCAGCGCTGCATCGAGGCCGAGACGGGTTTGGCAATATTGCGGATCTTCCCAGGCCTTCAATGTGCACAGCACTTGCGCGGCGAAGGCTTCGTGGATTTCGTAGTAGTCGAAGTCCTGCAAGGTCAGACCATTGCGCGCGAGCAAGCGCGGTACGGCATAGACCGGCGCCATCAATAACCCTTCCGCGCCATTGACGAAATCCACCGCCGCCGCCTCGCCGTCACGCCAGTAGGCAAGAATCGGTAACCCGCGTGCCTTGGCCCATTCCTCGCTGCCCAGCAGCACCAGTGACGCGCCATCGGTCAGCGGCGTGGAGTTGCCTGCGGTCAGGGTGCCCCTGGCGCTTTTCTCATACACCGGTTTGAGGGCGGCGAGCTTTTCCAGCGTGGAGTCCGGGCGCAGGTTGTTGTCGCGGGTAAGCCCCAGGAACGGTGTCACCAGGTCGTTGTGCCAGCCTTCAGCGTAGGAAGCGGCCAGTTTCTGGTGGCTCTCGAGCGCCAGTTGATCCTGTGCTTCGCGAGGGATGTTCCAAGTCTGGGCCATCAGCTCGCAATGCTGGCCCATGGACAACCCGGTGCGCGGCTCGCCGTTGCGCGGGAATTCGGGGATCAGATGTCTGGGTCGCAATTGCAGGAAGGTTTTCAGTTTGTCGCCGGTGGTTTTCGCGCGATTGGCTTGCAGGAGGATTTTGCGCAACCCCTCGCTGACACTGATCGGCGCATCCGAGGTGGTGTCCACGCCCCCGGCAATGCCGCAATCGATCTGGCCCAGGGCAATCTTGTTCGCCACCAGCAACGCCGCCTCCAGCCCGGTACCGCATGCCTGCTGGATGTCATAGGCCGGAGTGGCTGGCGCCAGTCGCGAACCCAGTACGCATTCGCGTGTGAGGTTCATGTCCCGCGACAACTTGAGCACGGCCCCGGCAACCACTTCACCGATGCGCAGGCCGTGCAGGTTGTAACGCTCGATCAGGCCTTCGAGGGCGGCGGTGAGCATCACCTGGTTACTGGCCGTGGCGTAGGGGCCGTTGGAACGGGCGAAGGGAATCCGGTTACCGCCGATGATCGCGACGCGGCGCAGCTGGGTCATGAAAAGCTCCTGCAAAAAATTGAAATTAACGCAGTCCCTGTGGGAGCGGCGGTGCGGCGATCCGACTTGCCCGCGATGAGGCCGGCACATTCGACATTGTTGTTGCCTGACACACCGCCATCGTCGGAACACCGCCCGGAGCAAGCTCGCTCCTACAATGTAACCAAGCGTAGGCCTTATCTCGTGGATCGAACGACTGATCGCCATTCATGGTCCACACTTTCAACCCCAGCTGCCGGAGCGCGTTCCATGTCTGACCGCTATATCGACTTTGCCAACTCGTCCATCGGCCATCGCCTGGTCGGCGCCCTGGGGCTGCCGGCGCCGACCAGACTGGAGCGCTGGCAAGCAGGCCGACTGCGACCTGTAGAAGGTGCACTACTGATCGGCGGCGGGCCGTTGGCGGACCACGTCAGCGCCTTCGCCAATCGCCTGACCGACGCGATCTACAGCTACGGCACCAAGCCTTCAATGGCCACGGCCTGGATTCCCGGCCATGGACCGAAACTCAAGGCCGTGGTGTTCGACGCCAGTGATCTGCTGCACACCGATCAGCTCAAGCAACTGCGCGAGTTTTTCCAGCCGCTGATGAAAAACCTCGATCACTGCGCGCACCTGGTGATTCTCGGGCGCGATCCGCAAACCTTGCGCGACCCGTTCGCCGCCAGCGCACAGCGTGCCCTGGAAGGTTTCAGCCGTTCGCTGGCCAAGGAGTTGCGCAGCGGTGGCACCTTGCAATTAATCCATGTCGGCGAAGGTGCCGAGGCGCAACTGGAAGGCCCGCTGCGGTTTTTCCTCTCGCCCAAAAGCGCCTTCGTGTCCGGGCAGGTCATTCGCTTGGATCCGTGTTCGACGCCAGTCAGCGATTGGACACGCCCGCTCGCCGGGCGCAAGGCACTGGTCACCGGCGCGGCGCGGGGCATTGGTGCCGCCATCGCGGAAACCCTGGCCCGTGATGGTGCCGACGTCATCCTGCTCGACGTGCCACCAGCCAGGATCGATCTCGACGCCCTCGCCGCGCGCCTCGGCGGGCGCAGCATCACCCTCGACATCTGCGCCGAAGACGCCGCCACGCAATTGATCGAACAGCTGCCCGACGGCCTCGACATCGTGGTGCACAACGCCGGCATCACCCGGGATAAAACCCTGGCCAACATGACCCCGGAATACTGGGACGCCGTGCTGGCGGTCAACCTCAATGCGCCGCAAGTTCTGACCAAGGCTCTGCTCGACAGCGGCACCCTGCACGACAACGGCCGGGTGGTTCTGCTGGCGTCCATCAGCGGCATCGCCGGCAATCGCGGGCAAACCAATTACGCAGCGAGCAAGGCCGGGTTGATTGGTCTGGCGCAAGCCTGGGCAACGTTGCTACACGAGCGCAGCATCAGCATCAACGCCGTGGCACCGGGCTTCATCGAAACACAGATGACCGCACACATTCCCTTCGGCCTGCGCGAAGCGGGACGGCGCATGAGCTCCCTCGGCCAGGGCGGCCTGCCGCAAGACGTCGCCGAGGCCGTGGCCTGGCTGGCGCAACCGGGCACCGGCGCATTCACCGGGCAAGCGTTGCGCGTATGCGGGCAAAGCGTTCTGGGGGCTTAAGGATGATCACCGACTGGCACACACTCAACCGCGAACCCAGCCTGCCGGGGTTGTACGCACGCGCGGCAACACGGCGAAAAATCACCGGCACCACCTTGCCCGCTTCGGGCTTGCGTTGCTGGGTCGATGTCGATTCCAGGCGCCTGGCGGCCTATCGCAAGGTCTGTGGTTTCGCCGACAAAGGCCTGCTGCCGCCGACCTACCCGCATATCCTTGGCTTTGCCTTGCAGATGCAATTACTCACGGCCAGGGACTTCCCGTTCCCGCTGCTGGGCCTGATTCACCTGAGCAATCAAATTCGTGTGCTGCGGCCCATGGGCGGGGTGAATCGGGGGCGCGTCAGCGTACAGGTGCAGAACCTGCAACCCCACGCCAAAGGCGCGACGTTTGATTTGCTGACCACCCTCGACGATCAGTTGGGGCCATTGTGGGAAGCGCAAAGCCGAATGCTCTGTCGCAGCGCCAAACTCGAGGGCGAACCGCTCGAAGAGCAACTGGCAAGCAGCCTGGCCCTGACCGAAGTCGAACACTGGAAAGCACCGTCGGACATCGGCCGGCAATACGCCAAAGTGTCCGGCGACTACAACCCGATCCACCTGAGCACAGCCAGCGCCCGACTCTTCGGTTTCCCGACCGCCATTGCCCATGGCCTGTGGAACAAGGCGCGCACGCTGGCTGCGCTGGCCGTGCATCTGCCAGTAGCGAATGTCGAGATCGCAGTGCAGTTCAAGAAGCCGGTACGGCTGCCCAGCGAGGTGAAATTGCTGGCCAGTGCACCGGGGGCGAGCGGGGACTTTCAACTGACGGGCGCCGGGGGCCTGGAGCACATGGTCGGGCATTGGCGGCCGGTGGCCGGCCTGATCGCAATTGAACGCGTTTCCCTGTAGAAGCGAGCTTGCTCCGGGCGGCGTTCCGACGAAAAACGCCAGGACACCGCGGGGATTCAG
>NZ_AKJJ01000113.1:0-24766 GCF_000282395.1 Pseudomonas sp. GM55
GAGGGCATGCCGAGCCACAGCGAGGCACCGAACGTAAGGGGCAAAGCGCTTTGGTTACTTTCGCGCTCTTCGAAAGTGACCCGCCGTAAAGGCGGAACCAATAGCCGCCGTTACCGCAAAAATGGATATGTACACAAAAAACGTCGCCAGACACAAAGCCTTCGCGAGCAGGCTCGCTCCCACAAACCCTCAATTGACCGGAATTGGCCGTGTTCGCAGGCCCTTTCTCACGTCGGCGGGACTGATGCCGTAGGCACTCTGGAAATACTGGCAGAACCGGCCGACATTGCTGAAGCCGTGTTGCAGGGCCACGTCGGTCACCGAAGGCGACACCCCCTGGGACAGCGCAGCGAAGGCGCGTTCCAGACGTACCTGACGCTGATAGGCAACGATCGAAGTGCCCATGAAACGCTGAAAACCCTCCTGCAAGGCGCGCAGGCTGACGTTGCTCAGTTGCGCCAGTTCCGTACCGCTGGCCAGGTGGTCGGGATGTGCCTGAATGTACTCGACGGCCAGCTTCACATGCCGTGGCGCTATCAGTGGGGAAGGGCGCCGAAGAGCTTCGGTGAAGTTGTGCGGCCAGGCTTCCAGCACCGCATCGACCAGCATTTCGCGCAGACGCGAAGGCATCAGCGAACTGGTGTTGATCAGCAGGTCGAACTCGGTTCCCGTGGCCAGGTCCACCAGTGCCTTGATGCCCTGCAAGGCGGGTACGTTCAAATCCACCACGGGCTCGAAACAGACTTTTTGCAGGATCGGCTTGCCCAGCAGCATCGACAGCCGTTCGGTGATCAGCGCCCGGCCGATCGAGATCCCGTGCTGCGCATGATTGTCGACGAAGCGTGCCGAACGGACCTCGGCCTTGTCGATGGCCAGCCCGACCTGGGCAAAACCGGTCGACTCGGTGACGTGGTTGAAGATGATCTTGCCGGCGGTGGGAATGACGAAGGTGATTTCGTCGAGAGGCTCAGGAAACGCCACCGTGAAGTCACCGCGATAGTGCATTCGACGGAAACTGACACCTTCGTGCCTGCCGTAGACCCCGCCGATGATGATGTTTTTCGGCGGCGGCGGAGAGTCGGAATAAAGGTTGCCGAACAGGTTGGAGAACAACGCGCCAAAGTCGTCGCAACTCATGTCGTTGGATCTGATGATGATTTGCTTGCGCGTTGTGCTTGAGTACACCTGAAGTGCCACCTTGAGCGGAGGGGCAAAGCCCCGGTACAGGGAACTGGCGATCGGAGATCGAACGGATGCGGTTCGGGGAAGCACCAGGACGTTATCAGTGAGTAATGACAGGTTTGTGACCAGGGTTTTTGCCGCTGTCGCCGCTCGCACTGAACAACCGGTGGCACGAGCGGTATCGGCAGGTGGGCTGAGCTGATATGACCGTGGCTATTTCACCGGCTCTCCAGGCTTGATATCCCCGCAAAAAATATCGTAGTTGCCATCGGTCGCAGCCGTTCGCACGACCACCGAGTATTTGCCGGCAAGCAGGGTTTGCAAGGGGACAGGTGCCGTCCTGGAAAACGTCCAGCCACGTATGGGTTGGCGTTCGGTGACGACGATGTTGTTCATCGCATAGGCGACAGATCCGGGTCGCTCGCAGCTGCCATTATTGATGAAAGAGTAAAGGCGCAAGGGCAGGGAAACGTAGCTTGGAGCGCCGCTGATGAAGAAACTGAGTCCGGTTTTGTTGTCCCAGTCCGTCAACGTGACGTTTCCGATTTGACCGGCGTTTTGCCGGGTGGCAACCAACGTGACGTTTACGCCATGGTTCGGTGAAGTGGCGCAGCCGAAAAGGCTTGCCGCAACCATGAGTGCTGCCAGTGAGAGGTTGAGTTTCATTGCCAAACTCCTGAGTTGAAGAACTGCAATGGGAGAACTAGCGGGTATAGCTCATTTATCGATTTCTGACGTCGTCCATATAAGGCTCTCCCTTTTTGAACGGTGATGGTGTCGCGTCGCCCCCTTCGCCAGCGATGGAACGGCGTGGCCGCGCAAACCGGCTACATTTGTAACTGGCCGAGCCTGCGTGGATTGCCCACTGGCACATGCGCCTGGATGACGATAAAGGTTTGCAGTGGTTACGCGTGCAGTTAAAGGATTGTGCGGTCAGTTGAGCCCACTCATCATCCGCACGGGACGAATTGCGACTGGAGTGACTCATGAATCAACAAGGCAGCCATCCGCAAGAGCGGAGTTCCGGCGCTCCACAACGGGGTACCTTGCGCAGCCTGTTGATCCCGGAGTGGCTCGGCAGTTACCGGCCCGACTGGTTGCGAGGCGATGTGGTCGCCGGGTTGACGGCAGCGGCCGTGGTCATTCCCAAGGCGCTGGCGTACGCCACCATTGCCGGCCTGCCGGTGCAGGTCGGGCTGTACACGGTGCTGGTGCCGATGGTGATCTATGCCGTGCTCGGTACCTCGCGCCCGCTCAGTGTCAGCACCACAACCACCCTGGCCATTCTCGCCGGCTCCGCGTTGGGCCAGATCAGCCCCGATGGCGATGCGGCGACCTTGCTGGCGGGTTCCGCTACGCTGGCCCTCATGGTGGGCGCGATTTTGATCGTCGCGGGGTTGCTGCGCCTGGGCTTCGTCGCCAACTTCATTTCCGAACCGGTGCTGGTGGGGTTCAAGGCCGGCATCGGCGTGGTCATCGTGCTCGACCAGCTACCCAAACTGCTGGGGACTCACATCGACAAAGGTGGCTTCCTGCACAATCTGCTGGCCACGGTGCAGAGCATCGGGCATGCCTCGCTGCCGACCGTGGCGGTCGGTGTGTTCATGGTTCTGCTGCTGGTCGGCATGAAACGTTTTACCCCACGACTGCCGGCACCGTTGATTGCGGTGGCGCTTGGCATCCTCGGCATGAGCCTGTTTGGCCTGGAGCGCTTTGGCGTGTCCGCGGTCGGCGTGGTGCCGATCGGACTGCCCGCGCCGACCCTGCCGGTATGGTCGCTGGCCGAAACCCTCTGGCCTTCGGCGATGGGCATCGCGCTGATGAGCTTCACCGAAACCATCGCGGCGGGGCGTGCGTTCGCCCGCAGTGACGAGCCCGCGCCTCAACCGAATCGGGAACTGCTGGCCACCGGCGTTGCCAACATCGGCGGTGCGTTTCTCGGGGCCATGGTCGCGGGTGGCGGGACGACCCAAACGGCGGTGAACCGCCTGGCCGGCGCCCGTTCGCAACTGGCTGCACTGGTCACCGCTGTACTGGCATTGGGCACGTGCCTGCTGCTGGCACCGCTGATTGGCCTGATGCCCAATGCCACGCTCGCCGCCGTGGTGATCGTGTATTCGGTGGGCCTGATCGAGCCGGCGGAATTTCGCGAGATCCTGTCGGTTCGCCGTACCGAATTTGTCTGGGCCGTGGTGGCCATGATCGGTGTGATGCTGCTGGGCACGCTGCAAGGGATCGTCGTGGCGATTGTCGTTTCGTTGCTGGCCTTGGCCTATCAAGTCTCGGACCCACCCGTACATATCCTCGGGCGCAAGCCTGGCACCAATGTGTACCGGCCGCAGTCTGCTGAACACTTCGAGGACGAACATTTTGACGGACTGCTGTTACTGCGGCCCGAGGGGCGGGTGTTCTTTGCCAATGCCGAGCGCATCGCCGAGAAGATCCGGCCACTGATTGATGCGGCGACACCCAAAGTCGTGGTCCTGGACCTGCGCAGCGTGTTCGACCTGGAATACACGGCCCTGAAAATGCTCACCGGGGCGGAACAGCGAATGCAGGAAAAAGGCATTTCATTGTGGCTGGTGGGCATGAGCCCGGGCGTATGGGACATGGTCATCAAGGCGCCCTTGGGCCACACGCTGGGCGAGGCCCGCATGTTCTTGAATCTGGAGCAGGCGGTTGAACATTACCAGCGCAGTCGACGCTGAATGAACGCGGCCGGGCGCACTCCGGACGCTGTGTAATGCATTGAAGGAGTTAACGGACATGGCAAAGAAGAAGGCGGCAGCGAAAAGCAAACCGGTCGAAGGCGGCAAGCTCAAGAACAAGGTCTATCTCGAGGAACTGGCGCGGCTGCATGTCGAGCTGGTCAAGCTGCAGGAGTGGGTGCAGCACACGGGCGCCAAGATTTGCATCCTCTTCGAGGGCCGTGATGGCGCCGGCAAGGGCGGGACCATCAAGGCGCTGACCGAACGGGTCAGTCCGCGGGTGTTCCGGGTGATGGCCTTGCCGGCACCAACCGACCGGGAAAAAAGCCAGATGTACCTGCAACGTTATCTGCCGCACCTGCCGGCAGCCGGTGAAGTGGTGATCTTCGATCGCAGCTGGTACAACCGCGCCGGTGTAGAGCGGGTCATGGGTTTTTGCAGTGAAGAGCAGGTGCGCACCTTTCTCACCGTGGCGCCGCGAGTCGAGCAGGCACTGGTCGAATCGGGAATCATCCTGATCAAATACTGGCTTGAAGTGAGCGAGGAAGAACAGACCCGACGCCTCAAGGCGCGTATCACCGACGGGCGCAAGATCTGGAAACTGTCGCCCATGGACCTCAAGTCCTATAACCGCTGGTACGACTACTCCCGTGCCCGGGACGACATGTTCAAGTACACCGACACCAAATTCGCCCCTTGGCGGGTCGCCAACTCCAATGACAAGCGGCGGGCGCGACTGAACATCATCAGCGATGTACTGAGCAGCATTCCTTACGAGGAGGTACCGCGGGAAAAAGTCAAACTGCCCAAGCGGCAAGCGCCCGGCAACTATCGGGAGCCGGTCTATCCGTACAAGTACATTGCGGAAAAATTCTGATCGAGGCATTGGGCAGGAGCCGGCCCACGCCGGCTCCTGCTGCATGCCATCAGGCCTTGATCACGTACCCATACGCCCGGGTACGACCACCTTCGTGTTTCAGGTAGACGCCCTGTAGCTCCGGTGTGAAGCCGGGCAAGCGGTTGATGCCTTCTTCCAGGGCCAGGAAGTATTTCAACACTGCGCCACCCCAGATCTCTCCCGGCACCACGCAGAGCACGCCAGGCGGATAGGGCAGTGCGCCTTCGGCGGCGATACGCCCGTCCGCATCCGCCAGCGCCACCAGTTCGACGTTGCCACGGATGTATTCGATCTGCGCTTGCTGCGGGTTCATGGCCTTTTTCGGGAAGTGTTCCTTGCGGAACATGTTCTTCTGCAACTGCTGCACATTGTGGCTGCGATACAGGTCGTGCATTTCCTGGCAGAGCTGGCGAATGGTGTAGTTGCGATAGCGCTCCTGATGCTGCGCGTAGATGGCCGGCAGCACCCGGCTCATCGGCGCGTCGTCACTGATGAAGCGTTCGAAACGGGCGATTTGCGCGGCCAGGTGGGTCATCTTTGCCCAGTCTTCAGCCGGGGTGAGCAGGAACAGAATCGAGTTCAGGTCGCATTTTTCCGGGACGATGCCGTTTTCCCGCAGGAAGTTGGCGAGGATGCCGGCGTGAATACCGAACTCGGTGTAGCTGCCGTCCACCGGGTCGATGCCCGGGGTGGTGAACAGCAGTTTGCATGGGTCGATGAAGTACTGCTTCTCGGCGTAGCCACCAAAAGCGTGCCAGCGGTCCTTCGGATGAAATTCGAAGAAGCGGATGTCATTGGCGATTTCGTCCGTCGGGTAGTCTTCCCACGCGCGCCCTTCGATGGTGGACGGCACGAACGGCCGGACCATGGTGCAGGCTTCGATAATCAGCTTGCGCGCTTCGATGCCGAACTTCACGCAGTCCTCCCACAGGCGCAGGCCGCTGCGCCCTGAGTGAATGCGTGCGTTGACATCCAGCGAGGCGAACAGCGGGTAGAACGGGCTGGTGGACGCCTGGGACATGAAGGCGTTGTTGAGCCGGTGGTGGTTGCAATAGCGGGCCTGGCCTTTGATGTGCCGGTCCTTCTTGTGCACCTGGGAGGCCTGGGAAAAACCGGCCTGCTGTTTGTGCACCGATTGCGTGACGAAGATGCCCGGATCGTCCTCATTCAGGTCGAGCAGCAGTGGCGAGCAGTCTTTCATCATCGGGATGAACTGCTCGTAACCGACCCACGCCGAGTCGAACAGGATGTAGTCACACAGCTTGCCGATGCGGTCGACCACTTGCCGGGCGTTGTAGACAGTGCCGTCATAGGTGCCCAGTTGAATGATCGCCAGGCGGAATGGCCGTGGCAGTTGGGCCTTGTCCGGGGCGACTTCGGCAATCAGCTCGCGCAGGTAGTCTTCTTCGAAACAGTGGGCGTCGATCCCGCCGATGAAGCCATAGGGATTGCGCGCGGTTTCCAGATAGACCGGCGTGGCACCGGCCTGCAACAGCGCGCCCTGGTGGTTGGACTTGTGGTTGTTGCGGTCGAACAGCACCAGGTCGCCGGGGGTCAACAGGGCGCTGGTCACCACCTTGTTCGATGCCGAGGTGCCGTTGAGCACGAAATAGGTCTTGTCGGCGTTGAACACCTGCGCGGCGTGTTTCTGTGCCAGCAGCGCCGGCCCTTCGTGGATCAGCAGGTCACCGAGCTTGACGTCGGCGTTGCACATGTCGGCGCGAAACAGTGTCTCGCCGAAGAAGTCGAAGAACTGTCGGCCGGCCGGGTGCTTGCGAAAGAACTGGCCACCCTGGTGACCGGGGCAGGCAAAGGTCGCGTTGGCCGCCTCGGTGTACCGTTTGAGCGAATCGAAGAAGGGTGGCAGCAGGCTTTCTTCATAGGCCTTGGCCGCTGTCTCCAGTTGGTTGCCATGGTATTCGACGTTACTGGGTGACAGGTCGAAGATGCCGTTCACTTGCAGCAGCACGTCATTGAGGTATTTGTAGACTTCTCGGGGGCGGGTGCTGGTGCCAGGGGAGGGCACCAGGAAAATCGGCACATCAAAACCGGTGCGCTGAATGACGTCCAAAGCTCCAGCCAACACATCATCAACCGACACCACGGCCACGGCGACGTCGGTAAAATCGGTTTGACTGAGCGGGACCACCTCCCGGGCGTTCAGGAAGCATTCGGATGTGCCATTGCTGGCGGCGATTTTCAGAGCTTTCATGGGTGGTGTCTCCTGGCGGGCACTCATTTGTCCGCGGCTTTTTTAGAGAGCAGCTTCCGAGGGAGCCTTCCAGTTCCCCGAATCGGAAATCATGTCACCACTGGTTATAGAGCATATTCCTGATCTGTCAGGCTTTTACCGAATTGTTGGACGAGAGGCCATGGCCCATCGATAGCGGTCAGGCGTGTACCAGTGCAATCGTGAACGAGACCACGATCATGCACGCAAAAGCAAAATTGATATTCATGAAGTTTCCATCCAAAACATGAGTGACGGCGCCATCTTGAACAGGTCACAGGAAAATGAAAAATTCGCTGTAATGATTTGAAAGATCGAAAAAAATGATACCGGGAAGTGTTTTCCGGGCCACCCGTTTGTGTTTAACCCGTGCTTTGGCTAATCTCGCATAAACACGCAGTTACACGCATAAACGGGCGAAAACATGCACGACAACCATTCCGCTGCCGAACTGCCGTCAGTGCGCCGGCAAAAAATCCTGTTGATCCTCGAACGTGATGGCAAGGTCATGGCCTCGGAGTTGAGCCAGCATTTTGCGGTGTCCGAAGACACCATCCGCCGTGACTTGGCGGAGCTGGCCAGCGCCGGCCTGGTGCAGCGGGTGCACGGCGGGGCGTTGCCGCGGCCCAAAGACACGGGCAAGGACTATTTCACCCGGATCAGCGAAACCGATGAGGTGAAAACCCGGTTGGCGCAACTGGCGGCGCGACAGGTGCAGGACGGGCAGATCGTGGTGTTCGATTCCGGCACCACCACCTTGCAGATCGCGCGCTCGCTGCCGTCGGACATCGCCATCACGGCGATCACGGCATCGCCGATGACGGCCATTACCTTGTCCGAATACAAAGGCATCAAGGTGATCCTGGCCGGCGGCCAGCTCAACCCGGCGACGATGTCGGCCAGCGGCCACGAAACCCTGCGGCTGCTGGCGGGCATCAAGGCCGATCTGCTGTTTACCGGGGTCTGCGCGATTCACCCGCAGGTGGGCCTCAGTTCACTGCACTTCGATGAAGTGCCGGTGAAACAGGCGATGCTCGACTGTGCTTCCCACGTGATCGCCGTCACCACGGCGGACAAGCTCGGCGCGGTGGAGCCTTTTGTCGTCGCGCCTTGTCAGCGCGTGCACACGCTGATCACCGAGCAGCATGTAGCGTCAGGCAGTGTCGAGGATTACCGGGCGTTGGGGGTCGAGGTGGTGCAGGCGCAGGCTTGAGTGTTTTTTGCTGGCAGATGTATTGAATGTACCGGCCCCATCGCGGGCAAGCCCGCTCCCACAAGTTCTTGTGTTAATGCGAGATGTTGGAGTTGACACAATACCTGTGGGAGCGGGCTTGCCCGCGATGAGGCCAGCACAAACAACATCCATGCTGAATGTACCGGCCAACAACCTCAGCGCAGTCGCTCAAGCATCTGGTAGTACCACATGCCGGCCGCGAGCATCGGGTTGCCGAGCAGGTCGCCCATGGGCACGCGGATGTGCTGGCAGGCGGCGAAGGTATCGAACTGCTCCAGTTGCCCGGTGATCGCCCGGCCCATGATTTCACCCATGATATGGGTGGTGGCGATGCCGTGGCCGGAGTAGCCCTGGCAATACCAGACGTTGTCCGACAGCTTGCCCAGTTGCGGAATGCGGTTGATCACGATGCCCATTGCGCAGCTCCACTGGTAATCGATGGCCACGCCTTTGAGCGCCGGGAAGGTCTGCTCGATGCACGGGCGCAGCTCGGCGGCGATGTCGCGTGAGTCCTTGCCGCTGTAGTTGGCGCCGCCACCGAACAACAGGCGACCGTCAGCGGTGAGGCGGTAGTAGTCGAGCACGAAACGGCAATCGTAGACCGCCAGGTCTTCGGGGTTGATCTGTCTGGCCAGATCGCCCAGCGGCGCGGTCGTGACGATGCCGCCCATGGCCGGGAAAATCTTGCCTTTGAGCTTGCCCGACTCCAGTTTGTGGTAGACGTCGCCGGCCAGCAGCACCTGACTGGCCTCGATGTGTCCGTGGGCGGTACGTACGCCCGGGCTCTGGTGAAGGCCATCGCCATGGATGATCTCCAGCACTTCGCTGTTTTCGAAGATCAATGCGCCCAGGCTTTCGGCTGCACGGGCCTCGCCGATGCACAGGTTCAGCGGGTGCAGGTGCATGTTGCGGGTGTTCTTGATCGCGCCATGGTAGAGGTCGCTTTGCAGCAGGTCGCGGACCTGGCTGCGGTCGAGCAGGCTGACCTCATCGCCCATGCCACGGCGCACGGCTTCAGCGTAATCCTTGCGCAAGCCATCCATGTGCGCGGGCTTGTACGCCGCGTGCAGGTGGCCGTGCTTGAGGTCGCAGGCGATGCCGTACTTTTCCACGCGCTGCCGGATGATCTCGTGCCCGCGCCAGCGCAGGTTCCAGATGAAGTCGTCGACCTCGTCGCCAAGGGTGCGGCGCATCTGTTTGCGCATGGCTTCATCGCCCGAGAGGCTGCCGGTGACCTGGCCGCCATTGCGCCCGGTGGCGCCCCAGCCGATCTTGTGGCTTTCGACGATAGCGACCTTCAGGCCTTTCTCCGCCAGCTCGACGGCGCTGGCCACGCCGGTGAAGCCGCCGCCGATGATCACTACGTCAACCCGGTGCCGGCCTTGCAGCGTCGGGTAATCGGTGTCCTGGTTGAGGGTGGCGGTGTAGTAGGAATTGCAACGTTGAGTCATGTCGGTGTCCAGGCAAAATTGGAAGAAACCAATGCCAGTCAGTCGAAGTGCGCAACCTGTAGGAGCTGGCTTGCCAGCGAAGGCGTGGTGTCAGTCGCCATGGTTGTTGGCAGGTACACCGCTTTCGCTGGCAAGCCAGCTCCTACAGGGATTGCATACGCTGAGCAAATGCAGGGATAGCGAAGGAGGGGGCTCGCCGATCAGGCGAGCACGACGCTATCCGGCGGACGTGCGGAATGACGCAGTTTGGAACGGCGCAGGGCCATGGGCAGGTTGACGATGCGCTTCATGCAATGCCGTCCACGGCCGGCAGCGAGCTGGCCTGGAGCGAAATGTTCAGCAGGTGCTGTTCTGACGGCGAAGTACACATGGCGCAGGTTTCCGGCGGCGGAAATCGTCGGTGGCGGGTAGAACAAGCCATCCGGGGATGGCTGGATACTAGGGAGGATTGTGACGCGTGTAAATGCCTGGTTCAGGACATCAGGTGTATACCAAGGCCGATCAATCCGCAGCCGATCAACACCTCGATCACCCCGCGCTTGAAGCGAAGCAATGCAATGCCCGCCACCAGGGCGATCAGCAGCGAAGGCCAGTCCAGTCGTCCTTCGAAACCTTTGGGCCAAAGCACGTGGTAGCCAAAGAAACACGCCAGATTGAGAATCACGCCCACCACGGCAGCCGTAATGGCCGTCAGCGGCGCGGTGAAGGTGAGTTCGTTGTGCGTCGACTCCACCAATGGCCCGCCGGCGAGGATGAACAGGAACGAAGGCAGAAAGGTGAACCAGGTCACCAGCGTGGCGGCAACGGCACCGGCGACAAACGCTTGATCCGGCCCGAAGACCTGATGCACGTAGGCACCGATAAAGCCGACAAAGGCGACGACCATGATCAACGGACCCGGAGTGGTTTCACCGAGCGCCAGACCATCGATCATCTGCGTCGGGGTCAGCCATCCGTAGTGACCGACCGCGCCCTGGTAGACATACGGCAGCACGGCATAGGCACCGCCGAAGGTCAGCAACGCGGCCTTGGTGAAGAACCAGGCCATCTGGGTCAAGGTGCCTTCCCAGCCGAACAATGCGGTGAGCATGGCCATGGGCAGTGTCCACAAGATCGCTCCGACAACGGCCAGGCGCGCCAGTTTCAAGCCACTGAAACGGGCGTGTTCCGGGGTTGGGGTGTCGTCGTCGATCACGGCCGGGCCGAAGGATTTTTTCGCCGCGCTGTGGCCACCGGCCCTGAACCTTTCCGGTGCCAGTCGCCCGCCGAAGTAACCGATGACCGCCGCGCCGAGCACGATCAACGGAAACGGCACGTTGAGCACGAAAATGGCCGCGAAGGACGCGGCGGCGATGCCCCATAACCAGCCGTTCTTCAGCGCCCGCGAGCCGATCCGGTGAGCCGCCTGCACCACGATGGCCGTGACCGCCGGCTTGATCCCGTAAAACAACCCGGCGATCACGGGCACTTCACCAAAGGCGATGTACACCCAGGACAGTGCAATCAGGATGAACAACGACGGCAGCACAAACAGCACACCCGCGATCACGCCGCCCCAGGTCCGGTGCATCAGCCAGCCGATGTAGGTCGCCAGCTGCTGAGCCTCAGGCCCGGGCAGCAACATGCAGTAGTTGAGGGCATGCAGAAAACGCCGCTCGGAGATCCAGCGCCGGCGTTCGACCAGTTCCTGATGCATGATCGAAATCTGCCCGGCCGGCCCGCCAAAGCTGATGAAACCGAGCTTGAGCCAGAACAGAAAGGCTTCACGCAGGCTGATGGACCGGGGCAGCGGCACATCCTGTTCCGTGATCGGGGAGGGCGTGGGGCTCAAGTGGAAACTCCTTGTGCGAAGGCGTATTGAGCCAATGACTGTAGCTATACCGAAACGCGTTGGATAGTCGCCTGATGCTGCATATTTGCCCAACGCGCAACGGCTGACCGGTCGCTGTCACGGGCATCGACCCAGCGTGTGCCGGACACCACGTCTTCGCGCTTCCAGAACGGCGCGTCGGTTTTCAGATAGTCCATGATGAACGCACAGGCTTCGAAAGCGGCTTGCCGATGGGGGCTGCTGACGCCGACAAACACGATCGGCTCGCTGATCGACAACGGACCGATCCGATGCACGATCTCCACGCCCCGCAACGGCCAGCGGGCCCTGGCGTTGTCGATGATGTTCTGCAGCGACCGTTCCGTCATGCCCGGATAGTGTTCCAGATACAACCCGGCGACTGCCTCACCCTGATTGATGTCGCGCACGTAGCCGACGAAGTTGACCACGGCACCCACGCCCGGATCGTTAGCCTGCAGGCTGTCGATCAACCGGCCGACGTCGAACACTTCACACTGGACCCGAACCGACATGTCTCAACCCCCGGTGACCGGTGGAAAAAAGGCGATCTCGTCATAGTCCTCGATCACCCGGTCCGGATGGCACAGCTCCTGGTTCAGGGCACACATCAGGTTGGTTTCACCCAGCACGTTGCTCCACAGCTCACCGCGAGCCATCAGCAATTGGCGCACGTCTTCGATGGTCTTGAGGCTGTCGGTCAGGGGCAGCTTTTCACCGCCCAGGTTGAGCTGCTCGCGGTAACGGGCGAAGTAGTTGATCAGGATCATTGTGCGTCCTCGAACTTGAAATGACCGGAGCGGCCACCTTGTTTGCTCAGCAGGCGGATGTCATCGATGACCATGGCGCGGTCCACCGCCTTGCACATGTCGTAAAGGGTCAGCGCTGCCACGCTGACGGCGGTCAGGGCTTCCAGTTCGACCCCGGTCTGGCCCTCGACGCGGCACGTGCCGACAATTTTCACGCTGTCCGGTGTGCAGGCCTTGAGTTCGACGTGGATCGAACTGAGCAGCAGGGTGTGGCACAGCGGAATCAGCTCATGGGTTTTCTTCGCCGCCATGATTCCGGCGATTCGCGCGACGGCAAACACATCGCCCTTGGGGTGGCCGTTGCTTTGAATCAACTTCAAGGTTTCCGGGCGCATCCGCACCCAGGCCTGAGCCTGGGCTTCACGCTGCGTCGAGGTTTTTTCGCTGACATCGACCATGTTGGCGCGACCCTGACGGTCGAGGTGGGTCAGGCCATTGGGCGATGCATCTGAAAGGTCTGTCATGGGGCGTTCCTGCGCTTGCCAGCGCGGTGATCAGGTGAAGGCATCATGCCGGGCTGTAAATGCGTGGAGCGTTTCGGTGGGGGACGTGAATCAGGTTGAGGCGATGTTTGATTGCCCATTGCACGGTCAGGGCGGTGGGTGCCGATAGGCTGACCAGTGTGCCGAGCCTGGCCCTGACGGCTTTGTGAATCAGTTCCAGGCTGCAACGGCTGGTGACCACGGTGAAGCCGCTGCGACTGTCGATGCCGGCGTGTTGCAGGGCACCGATCAATTTGTCCAGCGCGTTGTGGCGGCCAATGTCTTCGCGGCAGATCAGCGCGTTGCCCTGGGGGTCGAAGTACAGCGCCGCGTGCAACGCGCCGCTGCTGCGGGCCATCTGTTGTGCCTGTTCGATGCGGCCGCGAATGTCGATGAAATGCTCGGCGGGCGGCAGGGCAACCGGATCGAGAATCTGCAGTTTCGGCAAGGCCTGCTCCAGCGCTTCCACACCGCACAGTCCGCAGCCACTGGTGCCCGCCATTTGCCGACGATGGTTCTTCAGCGCCCAGAACGCGCGGCTGGAGATCTGCACGTCTGCTTGAACGGCCTGGTCGAAGTGGGTCAGGCGCAGGTCGTAGATTTCGCTCTGGTCTTCGACGATGTCGTTGCTGACGCTGAAACCACGGATGAAATCTTCGAGGTTGCCCGGCGACACCATCATCACGGCCTGACTCAAACCGTTGTAGGTGATTGCCAGGGCAATTTCTGAAGCCAGCGCCGCCTGACAGACTGACGCGGCGTTGTCGTATTCGCGAAAGTTCACACTCAGCGGCTTGGGCGCGGGGGCATTGGTGTCGCTTCGAATATCGGCTTGTTCAACTTGGCATAACATGAAAAGAACCTCGAAGCGCTGAATTGAGTTCAGGCTACGGGTAACTTTTCAACGCGTCCAATCGCTTGTTCCGATGCGCCGATTGGTGATATCTATCAGGCCGGGCAAACAGGTCTTTTTCGGTTTTATATAAAACCGAAACTTGATCAGTGAGTCCGGCTGAATAAAGTGCGGGCTTCGGCGAAACACTTCTCGGCAATGGCCGAGCGCGGTTCGGTCTTGCGCATGACCAGGCCCAGTGGGGCGAGCACACTGGCATCCGGCAATTCGATGAACGACAAGTGTTCAATGGGTTCTTCCAGGCCGCTGTCCAGCGGCATGATCGCGCAGCAGAAACCTTCGTGAATCGCCTGCAGCAATTGGTATGTCGAATCGCTTTCCAGTATCGGCTGCGGGTCCAGTCCGCGGCTGCGAAAGCTCAGGTCGATGGATTTGCGGTAGTGCATGCCGTTGCTGAGCATCCCCAGCGGCAGTTCGGCGGCATCCTCCCAGCTCATTTGCGCACCCTCGAAATGGAAGTGGCGGGTGTCATACAGCAGGCCGACGCGGGTTGCACCGATCTCGAAAAACTCGAAATAGCTCGGGTTGACGTGATCGAGGTAGCACACCCCGAGGTCAAGCTGATTGTTGCCCAGGCCCTCGATGATCTGGTCCGAACTCAGGGAAGACAGGCTGTACTTGAGCTCGGGAAAGCTGCGGGACAGGCCTTGAATGTAGGTGACAGGGTTGAAGCTGCTGAGCGGGACCAGGCCCAGGCGCAAGTTGCCAACGAGCTGGCCCCGGCACGCGGCGGCCTCGGCGAAGAGCCCGTCGTGGGCGGCCAGCAGCGTTCTGGCCCACGCCAGCACCCGCTCGCCGGCCTGGGTAAAACCCTCGAAGCGCTGACCCCGGGTGACCAGCACCAGGTCCAGTTCATCCTCCAGATTGCGCAGGCGCATGGACAGGGTGGGCTGGGTGATGTGGCATCGCGCGGCAGCCTGACCGAAGTGGCGGGTCTGCTCCAGGGCGATCAGGAACTTGAGTTGTTTGATGTCCATGACGGCACCTGCTGACGGGGGGAGTGAAGGGTAAGTATTGACTCAGGTGCGCAAGACACAAGGCGTGGCGGAAACGTGAGGTGTGGACGATCTCACCGTCTTGGGCGTGCGTCCAATCACTGGTATTTAAGGGGTTATCGATGGGCTCTATCGTCGATGGTATTTTCCTGTTTTTTATATTGATAGAGCGGCTCGATAGTCTGGTTGGTTAGAGTGATTGGACAGTGTTTGTTTTATCAATTTAGTCTCCGGAAGTTATTTGATTAAGCTATTTAATTCATGCCTGCCGGAGAATCCCATGAGTGTCAAACCGGATGCCTTGTTTATCCCTTTGAATATTGCCGTGCTGACGGTCAGCGATACCCGTGAATATGCCAATGACACTTCCGGGCAACTACTCGTCAGTCGTTTGCTGGAAGCCGGCCACACCCTCAGCGAGCGCAACCTGCTCAAGGATGACCTGTACAAGATCCGCGCGCAGGTGGCGAACTGGATTGCCGACGACGGCATTCAGGTGGTGTTGATCACTGGCGGTACCGGGTTCACCGGCCGCGACAGCACGCCCGAGGCGGTGGCCTGTTTGCTGGACAAGCAGATCGATGGATTCGGTGAGCTGTTCCGGGCGATTTCGATCCTCGACATTGGCACTTCCACGGTACAGAGCCGGGCACTGGCCGGGCTGGCCAATGGCACGCTGGTCTGCTGCCTGCCGGGTTCCACGGGCGCCTGCCGCACCGCGTGGGAAGGCATCCTCGCCGAGCAGCTCGACGCTCGTCACCGGCCGTGCAATTTCGTGCCGCACCTCAAGCCTGTGCAAGCCTGCGGGACGCGGGGATGAGCACTGCACCCCTGATGTCGGTGGAGCAAGCCGTCGACCGGCTGCTGACGATGGCCGAGGCACACAGGATTGAAGACAGTGAAATGGTGCCGCTAAGTGCCGCCAGGCAGCGGGTGTTGGCCAATGACCTGGTGGCGACCCTCGATCTGCCGCCGTGGCCGAACAGCGCCATGGACGGGTATGCCCTGAATGTCGATGGCTGGAACGGGGAGCCACTGAGCGTGTCGCAGCAGGTATTTGCCGGGCACGCCCCCGAAGCCTTGGCACCGGGAACCTGCGCGCGGATCTTCACCGGCGCGCCAGTTCCGCCGGGTGCCAACTGTGTGGAGATGCAGGAAAACACTGAGGTGCTGGATGATGGATGTGTTCGGTTCAAGCAGGCACTGAGCGCTGGCGCTAACATCCGCCCACAAGGCCAGGAGAACGGCGTCGGCGATGTGTTGCTGCGCGCCGGCAAGCGCCTCGGTCCGTTCGAGTTGGCGGTCGCGGCGGCGCAGGGCTGCACCCATGTGCAGGTGGTGCGGCGACCACGGGTGGCGTTGTTGTCCACCGGCGATGAACTGGTCGATCCGGGCACGCCACTCAAGCCCGGCAGCATTTACAACAGCAACCGTACATTGTTGAGCCATTGGTTGAGTGCATTGGGTTGCGAGGTCATCGATGCCGGCATTCTCCCCGACGAGCCACGCCAGACGCGGCTCAAGCTCGAACAACTGCAACACGCCGCTGACCTGATGCTCAGCACTGGCGGCGTGTCCGCCGGCGACGCCGACTGCCTCGGCCAGGTGCTGCGCGAGTGCGGCAAGCCGTTGCTGTGGAAACTCTCGATCAAACCCGGAAAACCATTGACCGTGGGCCACTTCGGCCGCGTGCCGGTGATTGGCCTGCCGGGTAATCCGACATCGGCGCTGGTCACTTTCGGCCTGCTGGCCCGGGTTTACCTGTTGCGGATTCAGGGCGTCGAAGAGGTCGAGCCCTTGAGCTTTCCGGTCAGGCTCGGCTTTGCCTGGCCCAAACCCGGGAGTCGCCGCGAGTACCTCAGGGCAAGACTCGAAGCCGGTCAAGCGGTGCTCTATCCGAACCAGAGCTCAGGCGTTTTGTTGGGAGCGTCCTGGGCCGATGGGCTGGTGGAAATACCGGAAGGCTGCACATTGGCAGTAGGCGACACAGCGCGGTTTATTCCCTTCAGCGAGCTGTTCTGAATACACCGGACAAACTGTGAATGCCAATCCTGAGGTCGGCCAATACTCCTGTGGGAGCGGGCTTGCCCGCGAAGAGGCCGGCAAATCCAGCAGAGATGTTGCCTGACCCACCGCCTTCGTCGGATCGCCGCCCGGAGCAAGCCCGCTCCCACAGGTTTTGTGTGTTTCTTGAGTCTCAGTTCAACACAAAATCCACCGGTTCCAGTTGTGGCGGCAGTTCCGTTACGCCCAGTGCCGCCAGTACATCACGCTCGATGTTGCGCACGATGGCGTCGGTGGGCAGGTCGTTTTCATCGCGGCCGAAGGGGTCTTCCAGTTCATCGGCGATCGCGTCCAGGCCGAAAAAGGTGTAGCTGACGATCGCGGTGAAAATCGGGGTCAGCCAGCCCAGGGGTTCGGCCATGGCAAACGGCAGGAGGATGCAGAACAGGTAGATGGTGCGGTGCAGCAACAGGGTGTAGGGGAACGGTAACGGGGTGTTCTTGATCCGTTCACAGACCGCCTGGGCGTGGGTCAGGCTGGTCAGGTGGTTGGCCATGAGCGTGTAGCGCCAGTCGTTGATCGCCCCGGATTGGTTGAGTGTCGAACACTGCTCGCCGACCTGCATCAGTATTTGCCCGCTGATGTCCGTGGTGTTGCCCTTGGGCATCGGGTGCAGCCAGTCGCCACTGGCGGCCAGTTCGTTTTCCTGGCGCAGCCGCGCGTTGAGGGCATGGGCAAAACCGCACAGGTTGCTGAGGATCGTGTGTCGCTCATCCGTGTCCTTGATGACCAGGGTTTCACGAATCATCGAGCGCACTTCCACGATCACATCGCCCCACGCCTTGCGCGCTTCATACCAGCGGTCGTAGCAGGCGTTGTTGCGAAAGCTCATGAAGATCGACAACGACAAACCCAGCAGCGTGAAGGGAGTTGCACTGACCTTGGAAAAGTAGCTGGGGTGCAAGGTTTCAATGAGCACGATGGCCGAGGCGAGCAATGTCACCATCAGGCTGCGCCAGGCAATGCGCTTGGCGATCGAACCCTTGAGGGACGTCAGGACGCCGATCAGGTTGGGTTTGGGTCTCACGATCATGGGTTTCAGCCGCCCGTCATGTTCATGAAGCGAACAACCTGAACATCGTCGTTCACTTCGAAGTTGTGTCGATAAGGCTTGAGTTTCATCGCCTCGATAATGGCTTGTTCCAGGCGCTCGGGCTGTCCGGGGTGGCTGCGCAGAACAGCCTTGAGATCCACCGAGTGCTCATTGCCCAGGCACAGCAGCAGACGTCCTTCCACGGTCAGCCGCACCCGATTGCAGGTGCCGCAAAAGTTGTGGCTGTGGGGTGAGATGAACCCAAGTCGAATCTGTGGCGCCTCGGCCAGGCGCCAGTAGCGCGACGGACCCTGGGTCGACTCGGCGGAATCAATCAAAGTGTAGCGTTCGGCGATGCGCTCGCGGACCTGGTTGCTTGCGAAAAACGATTCGGCGCGGCTGTGCTCGTCGATGGTGCCCAACGGCATTTCCTCGATGAAGGAGATGTCGAGGTTGCGGTCGATGGCGAAGCTCACCAGATCGTTGATCTCCTGGTCGTTGCGGCCTTTCATGACCACGCAGTTGAGCTTGGTGTTGCGAAATCCGGCCTTGTTGGCAGCGTCGATGCCTTTGATGACCTGCGCCAGGTCACCGGTGCGGGTCAGTTCGCGAAAACGTTGCGGATCCAGGCAGTCGAGGCTGATGTTGAGGCGCTTGACCCCGGCCTCGAACAGCGGCTCGGCGAGTTTGGCCAACTGCGAACCGTTAGTGGTCATGCACAGCTCACGCAGGCCGGGCAGGGCGGCGATCTTCTGGCACAACTGCACCACGCCCGGGCGGATCAGCGGCTCGCCTCCGGTCAGGCGGATCTTGCGGGTACCCAGCGCCACGAAGCTTTGTGCCAGTTGATAAATCTCTTCCAGCGTCAGCACCCGTTGGCGCGGCAAAAACTGCATGTCCTCGGCCATGCAATACACGCAACGGAAATCGCAGCGGTCGGTGACCGACATCCGCAGATAGTCCACGCGCCGGGAGAATCCATCGATCAAGACTCGTTCTGACATGACACCCTCGCTTGGCACGCATTGAATGAATGTTCCGTGTAGGAGCGAGCTCTGCTCGCGATGGTCGTTAACGATTACGCGTGCTTGCTGGCTTAACGCGGTGCTCTTGAGTCCATCGCGAGCAGGGCTCGCTCCTACAAAAATGCGCTGATAACGGATTTGTTCAGCGCTGATGTAGGAGCGAGCTTGCTCGCGATGGTCGTTAACGATTTCGCGGGCTTGCTGGCTTAACGCGGTGCTCTTGAGTCCATCGCGAGCAGGGCTCGCTCCTACAAAAATGCGCTGATAACCAATTTGTTGAGCGCCGGTGTAGGAGCGAGCTTGCTCGCGATGGTCGTTAACGATTACGCGGGCTTGCTGGCTTAACGCGGTGCTCTTGAGTCCATCGCGAGCAAGCTCGCTCCTACAGATATTGCGCCGATAACTAATTTGTTGAGCGCAGGCTAAGAGCAACTTGTCGGCCCGTCCAATCACTATTAGCAACCGGTTGATCGAGTGCATCTATCATGGAAAAAGTTGCTGCGTAAATGACAATCTAAATTTTGTAAGCTATTGATAAATAACAATAAAAAACAATGATAAATATCCTCGATCATATGGTCATAAATAGCGATTAGACAGTAATTAATCCCTGTTCATATGCTTTCTCCGTCAAACGATCAATGACCTGAATCAGGTCACGGAGAAGTACCATGTCTCAAGTCGACCGCTACAAACCCTATAAAGGTGCCGCCGCCGGTTGGGGCGCGCTGATCGCTGTTACCAGGAACTGGCTGGGCAGTGAAAACGCGCTGAAGAATATCCGCGCCATGCTCAAGACCAACCAGAATGGCGGGTTCGACTGCCCCGGTTGCGCCTGGGGCGAGTCGCCGGAAAACGGCATGGTCAAGTTCTGCGAAAACGGCGCCAAGGCCGTCAACTGGGAAGCCACGGGCCGTCTGGTTGACCCGGCCTTTTTCAACAAATACAGCGTCTCGGCGCTGGCCGAACAGAGCGATTACTGGCTGGAGTACCAAGGGCGCCTGACCCACCCGATGCGCTATGACGCGGCCACTGACCACTACATCGAAACCACCTGGGAAGAAGCGTTCGCGACGGTCGCCCGGCACCTCAATGCGCTGGAGTCGCCGGACCAGGCCGAGTTCTATACCTCGGGCCGGGCCAGCAACGAGGCTGCTTTTCTCTATCAGCTATTCGTCCGGGCCTACGGTACCAACAACTTTCCGGACTGCTCCAACATGTGCCACGAAGCCAGCGCGGTGAGCATGATCGAAAGCCTGGGCGTGGGCAAAGGCACCGTGGTGTTCGACGATCTGGAGCATTCCGATGCGATCTTCGTCATTGGCCAGAACCCCGGCACCAACCACCCGCGGATGCTCGAACCGCTGCGCGAAGCGGTCAAGCGCGGTGCCCAGGTGATCTGTATCAATCCGCTCAAGGAGCGCGGGCTGGAACGCTTCCAGCATCCACAGCACCCGATCGAGATGCTGATGAATGGCTCCGAGCCCACCAACACCGCGTACTTCCGCCCGGCACTTGGCGGTGACATGGCGGTCATGCGCGGCATGGTCAAGTTCCTGTTGCAGTGGGAGCGCGAAGCTCAGGCCACCGGCGGCGAACCGGTGTTCGACCATGAGTTCATCGCCGAACACACCTCGGGCATGGATGCCTACCTGGCTGAAGTCGACGCGACCAGCTGGGAGCACATCGAGCAGCAATCAGGCATGACCCTCGCCGACATCGAACTCGCCGCACGCATGTACGCCCGGGCCAAACGGGTGATCATGTGTTGGGCGATGGGCCTGACCCAGCACACGCACTCGGTGCCGACGCTGCAGGAAGTCATCAACCTGATGCTGCTGCGCGGCAATGTCGGCCGTCCGGGCGCGGGCCTGTCGCCGGTTCGCGGTCACAGTAACGTGCAGGGCGACCGCACCATGGGCATCAACGAACTGGCACCCACCGACTTGCTCAATGCCCTGGAAAAACGCTTCTCCTTCAAGCCACCGCGTGAGCACGGCCACAACACCGTGATGGCGATTGGCGCGATGGAGCAGGGACGTTCGAAAGTGTTTATCGCCCTGGGTGGCAACTTCGCCCAGGCCACCCCCGACACGCCGCGCACCCACGCTGCATTGCGCAAGTGCGACCTCACCGTGCACATCGCTACCAAGCTTAACCGCAGCCATCTGGTGACCGGCCGTGAAGCGCTGATCCTGCCGTGCCTGGGTCGCACCGACATCGACATGCAGGCCGAAGGCCCGCAGGGCGTGACCGTGGAAGACACCTTCAGCATGATCCACATCTCTCACGGTCAACTGAAGCCCAAGTCGAAACACCTGCTGTCGGAACCGGCGATCATCGCCGGCATCGCCGCCGCCACTCTGGGCAAGCAGCCGATCGACTGGAACTGGGCCATCGGCGACTACGGCCGCATCCGCAACATGATTGCCGACACCATTCCCGGCTTCGAGGATTTCAACCGGCGCTTGCTGCATCCGGGCGGTTTCCACATGCCCAACGACGCGGCCCGGCGCATCTGGAAAACCGCCAGCGGCAAAGCCCAATTCACCCCGAGTGTGTTGCCGCAGCACCTGATCAGCGAGGGCGTGCGCAACCTGGCGGTCAAACCGCACCTGATTTTGCAGACCATGCGTTCCCACGATCAGTACAACACCACGTTGTACGGCCTGGATGACCGTTATCGCGGGGTCTATGGCATGCGCGACGTGGTGTTCGCCAACGAGCAGGACATTCGACGGTTGGGTTTCGAACCGGGTCAGAAGGTTGATCTGGTGGCGCTGTGGGACGACGACCGCGAGCGTCGGGTCAGCGGTTTTACCCTGATCGCCTACGACATTCCGGCCGGTCAGGCGGCGGCGTACTACCCGGAGACCAATCCGCTGGTGCCATTGGAAAGTTTCGGTGACCGTACCTTCACCCCGACTTCCAAGTTCGTTGCCATCCGGCTGGAGCAGGCGAAAGCCAGCAGCCTGATTTCGACTTCCGCCGCATAGCAGCGGGGCGCTCATTGCAAACCCTTTCACTGTAATGACTGTAGGAGCCGGCTTGCTGGCGATAGTGGTTCGTCAGGCGACACCTGCGTCGATGACCATTGCGCAATCGCCAGCAAGCCGGCTCCTACAGGTTTATCTCCTTTGTATCCGCGATGAGGATATCGACATGTTTAACCTGGAGGCACTGGACCTGGCGCGGCTTCAATTCGCGTTCACGGTTTCGTTCCACATCATCTTTCCCGCCATCACCATCGGGCTGGCGAGTTTCCTGGCGGTACTCGAAGGCCTTTGGCTGAAGACCCACAACGACACCTATCGCGATCTCTACCATTTCTGGTCGAAGATCTTCGCCGTCAACTTCGGCATGGGCGTGGTCTCGGGGTTGGTCATGGCCTACGAATTCGGCACCAACTGGAGCCGCTTCTCCGACTTCGCCGGCAGCATCACCGGACCGTTGCTGACCTATGAGGTGCTCACGGCGTTCTTCCTCGAGGCCGGTTTCCTCGGGGTCATGCTGTTCGGCTGGAACCGGGTAGGGCGTGGCTTGCACTTCTTCTCGACGGTCATGGTCGCCATCGGCACCTTGATCTCGACCTTTTGGATTCTGGCGTCCAACAGCTGGATGCAAACGCCCCAGGGTTTCGAGATCGTCGACGGTCGCGTGATGCCGCTGGACTGGCTGGCCATCGTGTTCAACCCGTCGTTCCCGTACCGCCTGGCGCACATGGCGATTGCCGCGTTCGTGGCCACGGCGTTCTTTGTCGGCTCGTCGGCGGCGTGGCATCTGCTGCGCGGCAACGACACCCGGCAAGTGCGCAAGATGCTGTCGATGGCGTTGTGGATGGCGTTGATCGTCGCGCCGATTCAGGCCGTGGTGGGTGACGCCCACGGTCTGAACACCCTGGAACATCAACCGGCGAAAATCGCTGCCATCGAAGGGCACTGGGAAAACAACGGTAGCGAAGCGACGCCACTGGTGCTGTTCGGCATCCCCGACATGCAGGCCGAGAAAACCAAATACGCCATCGAGATTCCCTACCTGGGCAGCCTGATCCTGACCCACAGCCTCGACAAGCAGATCCCGGCGCTCAAGAGCTTCCCGAAAGAGGACCGGCCCAATGCGACGGTGATCTTCTGGAGTTTCCGCGTCATGGCCGGGCTGGGCATGTTGATGGTGCTGGCCGGCGTGCTCGGCCTGGCCCTGCGCCGCAGTGGTGCTATTTACCGCAACCGCTGGTTCCTGCGCCTGATCCTGTGGATGGGCCCAAGCGGTCTGATCGCCATGCTGGCCGGGTGGATCACCACCGAAGTCGGGCGCCAGCCGTGGGTGGTGTATGGCCTGTTGCGCACCGCCGATGCCGCGTCGAATCACAGTGTCGCGCAGTTGAGCCTCTCGCTGGCGTTGTTCGTGGTGATCTATTTCTCGGTGTTCACGGTGGGCATCGGCTACATGATGAAACTGGTCGGCAAAGGGCCGCAGCCGCATCACGGGCATCCCGTCGACGGGCATTCCGACCAGGTGGTCACACCGCGCCGGCCACTGTCTGCCGACGCCGAAATCCTCGAAACCGACGCCCGCGTCAATTGAAGGAAGGGAGTTGAATCATGGGTATCCAAGGTATCGATTTATCGCTGATCTGGGGTGTGATCATCGCCTTCGGCGTGATGATGTACGTGATCATGGACGGCTTCGATCTGGGGCTGGGCATTCTGTTCCCGCTGATCCCGGATGCGAAGGAGCGCGATGTGATGATGAACACCGTGGCACCGGTCTGGGACGGCAACGAGACCTGGCTGGTGCTGGGCGGCGCGGCGCTGTATGGCGCGTTTCCGCTGGCCTATTCGGTGATTCTGGAAGCGTTGTACCTGCCGCTGATCCTGATGTTGTGCGGCTTGATCTTCCGCGGAGTGGCGTTCGAGTTTCGCTTCAAGGCCAGCCCTGAAAAACGACATATCTGGGACATGGCGTTCATCGGCGGTTCGCTGCTGGCGACGTTCTCCCAGGGCGTGGTGATCGGTACTTACATTGCCGGTATCCCGGTGGTCGACCGGCAGTTCGCCGGTGGTTCGCTGGACTGGCTGGCACCGTTTCCGCTGTTCTGCGGTGTCGGTCTGATCATCGCCTACGCGCTGTTGGGCAGCACCTGGCTGCTGGTCAAGACCGAAGGCATGCTGGAGTCGCGGATGCGCCTGTTCACCCGGCCCCTGGCGTGGCTGCTGTTGGCGGTGATCGGCGTGATCTGTGTGTGGACGCCGATTCTCCATCCGGAAATCGCCACGCGCTGGTTTGCCCATGCGCACCTGGCGGTTTTCGGTGGTCTTGCGGCGCTGGCCTTGCTGGCGATGTTCGGCTTGCTCAAGACCTTGCGCCAGCGTCACACCCATTGGCCGTTCGCCTTCACCCTGATGCTGGTGTTCCTGGGCTACATTGGCCTGGCGTTCAGTATCTGGCCGAACATCGTGCCGCCCTCCATTAGTCTGTGGGCGGCGGCGTCACCGGCGACCAGTCAGTTGTTTATCCTGATCGGGGCGTTGTTCATTTTGCCGATCATTCTGATGTACACGGTCTGGAGCTATTACGTGTTCCGCGGCAAAGTGAGGATTGGCGATGGCTATCATTGATTCTGGTGAACGGGCACCGGTGTCTTGGTACAAGCGCCTGGGGTGGCTGGTGGTGATCTGGTCGGGCAGTGTGGTTGGGTTGGGGGTGGTGGCGGGGGGATTGCGGATGTTGATGCATGCGGCCGGCATGAGTAGTCATTGATGGCAAGTCGTTAAGGGGGACAGTTCACTTTGGGGCGTATAAATGGATTGGATTGAGTGAATATCCATTTCTGCGGTAACGGCCGCTGACGGTTCCGCCTTTACGGCGGGTCACTTTCGAAAAGCGCGAAAGT
>NZ_AKJJ01000114.1:0-18841 GCF_000282395.1 Pseudomonas sp. GM55
GAGCTGGCTTGCCAGCGATGGAGGTTCGAAGAACCTCCTGCGGCATTCAGATCAGGAAGAAAAGATTTCCGTGTAACGACGAATCCACTGGTCATGCACAGTCGCCAGGAAGGCGTTGTCGTGCATGATCGCCTTCTCGGCAATCTGCTCCGGCGTGAGGATGTACGGGCTCTTGCGGGCTTCGGCGGAGATGATCGCCTTGGCGTTGACCGGGCCGTTGTAGATGTCTTCAGCCATCTTGCCCTGCACCAGCGGGTCCAGAGAGTGGTTGATGAAGGCGTAGGCCATGTCGGTATCGCCAGGACGGTTCTTCGGCATCACCGACAGCATCAGGTCGGTGTAGAAACCTTCCTTCATGCCGAACGTGGCGCCCAGGCCGTAATTCGGATCGCGGATCTGTTTCGGGAAGAACGCTGGTGCGTACAGACCGCCCATGTCCAGGGAGCCGGTGCGGAACAGTTCGGCGATCTGGTTCGGGTTTTCACCCAGGGTCACCACACGATCTTTCAGCTCGGCGAGTTTCTTGAAGCCCGGTTCGATGTTGTGCTCGTCACCACCGGCCAGTTTGGCGGCGATGATGATCAGGTCCATGGCCTCGGTCCAGTTCGGCGGCGGCAGGAAGATGTTCGGGGCCAGCTCCGGGTCCCACAGGGCCGCGTAGCTGTCCGGCGCTTGTTTCTGGGTGCGGGTGCTGTAGACCAGACTGTTGCACCACAGCAGGTAACCGATACCGTGGCCATTGGCGCCGGTGCGGTACTTCTCCGGTACATCGACGAGGTTGGGAATGCGGTTGAGGTCGGGTTTTTCCAGCAGGTTGGCGGCGGCCAGACCTTCGGCGCCGACGCCTGCCAGGGTGATGATGTCGTATTGCGGACGATCACCGCCGGCCTTGAGCTTGGCGACCATTTCCGAGGTACTGCCGGTGCGGTCAGCGATGACCTTGCAACCGTACTTGTCTTCGAACGTCGCGGCGATGTTGCGCAGCGCAGCCAGGCCGGTGTCATCGGACCAGGTCAGCAAACGCAGGGTCTTGCCGGCAAAACGTGTGTCGCTGGCATTGGCCTTGATGAACGGCATGCTCATGGCCGCTGCTGCAACCGAGGCTACGCCCACGGTCTTGATGAATTGACGTCTGTTCAGATCATGCTCGCCCATTACGGACTCCCTTTGTTTTTGTAGGTATGAGGCTGGTCGAAACTGTTGCATCCGCGCGGCTGGATCAGCTTTAGCCCCTGTGTTTTCGGGGGCCTGGCTGAGTCAGCGGGTTCATCCTGAGGTCGTGTAAAACACCTGACTATCGATAAAAACTCATTGAAGCCATGACGTCAGCGCATGCCTCATGTAGGAGCGAGCTTGCTCGCGAATGATGCATGAACGACGCGGGCTGTCTGACTCCCCGCGTTATCGTTGACGTCCATCGCGAGCAGGCTCGCTCCTACAGGAGAGGGGCGTCAAACAGCCCGAATCACGTGTTTGATTTCCTGGAAAGCCTGCAAGCCCCACGGCCCCAATTCGCGGCCGATGCTGCTCTGCTTGTAGCCGCCCCAGGCGGTCTGCGGGAAGATCACCTGCGGCGCGTTGATCCACACAAGCCCCGCCTGCAAAGCGTTGGCGACGCGGTCGGCGGTCTCGGCATTGCGCGTCACCACACTGGCGACCAGGCCAAACTGGCTGTCGTTGGCCAGGGCAATCGCTTCGGCTTCAGAGGCGAAACGGCGCACGCAGATCACCGGGCCGAAAATCTCTTCGTTCCACAGCGCACTGTCGAGGGGCACTTCGGTGAAAACTGTCGGCTGCAAAAAATATCCGCGCGACAGGTCGGCCGGGCGATTGCCGCCGCAAACCAGTTTGGCGCCGGCACTCAAACCGCGGTCGATGTGACCCAGCACACGCTGGTACTGCGCCTGATTGACCAGCGCGCCCATTTCCACGTTCGGGTCGAACGGGTCGGCCACGCGAATGGCTTCGGCACGGGCCTTCACACGGTTCAGGAATTCATCGGCCAGCTCATCGGCGACCAGCACGCGACTGGTGGCGGAACACATCTGCCCGGCGTTGAAGAAACCACCGCCGCAAGCCACTTCTACCGCCAAGTCGATATCGGCATCGGCCAGTACCAGCAGCGAAGATTTGCCGCCCAGTTCCAGGCTCACGCCCTTGACGGTTTCCGCCGCACGTTGCATGACCTGCACGCCGACCGCATTGCTGCCGGTGAACGACACCTTGGCGATGCGTGGGTCTGCCGACAGCGGAGCGCCAACCGCCAGGCCGGTACCACAGACCAGATTGAACACACCGGCAGGCACGCCGGCTTCAGCGATGATTGCCGCCAGTTCCAACTCCGGCAGCGGCGTTACTTCCGAAGGCTTGAGCACCACGCAGCAACCGGCGGCCAGGGCCGGGGCGAGTTTCCATGCGGTGGTGACCATCGGGAAGTTCCACGGCACGATCAGGCCAACCACACCGCACGGCTCACGGCGCAGGCGAGCGCTGAAGTCGTCGCTCGGCAGCTCGATGGCACTGTCCTGTTTCGCATCCAGCCCTTCGGCCAGACCGGCGTAATACTCGAACGTGGCGATCACGTCATCGACGTCGATCGCGGCTTCGAATTGCGGCTTGCCGTTGTTGCTCGACTGCAGGTGCATCAATTTTTCACGATGGGCCTGCACGCCCGCGGCGATTTTGCGCAGGATGGCACCGCGTTCGGCGCCCGTGGTTTTCGACCAGGCGGCGAACGCCTGGGTCGCCGCGCTCACGGCTTGATCGACCGCGCGCTCATCGCCACCGTTCACCGTGGTCAACAGGGCTTCGGTCGCCGGGTTGATGACGCGCAGGTGTTCATTGCCTGCCGACCATTGGCCGTTGATGTACAGGCCATCCAGGGTAGTCGGGAAACTCATTTCGACACCGCCTGCATCCATTCGGCCTGATCGATTTCAATCAGGGTCGGACCCTGGCGATCGGTGGCCACGCGCAATGCACCGCGCAATTGCTCGACACTGCTGACGGCTTCGGCCGCGCAACCCAATGCCTTGGCCACACCGATGAAGTCCGGGGTGTAGATGTCCACGCCAACCGGCTCGATGGCGCGGTTGACCATGTATTTCTTGATCTCTTCGTAGCCCTGGTTATTCCACAGCAGCACGATCACCGGGGTGCGCGCTTCAACGGCACTGGCCAGTTCCGGCAGGGTGAATTGCAGGCCGCCGTCGCCGATCAGGCAGACCACGGGAGGACGAGTGCCATTTTCAACGCTGCCGCCGAGCCAGGCACCAATGGCAGCCGGCAAGGCGTAACCGAGAGTGCCGTAACCGGTGGACGAGTTGAACCAGCGACGCGGACGCTCCGGGTTGAACGTCAGGTTGCCGGTGTACACCGGCTGGGTCGAATCGCCGACGAACACGGCGTCCGGCAGCTCGTGCAGCACGGTTTCCAGGAAACGGGTCTGGGCCAGGGTCGGTGCGTCCCAGGTGGCGGCCAGGTCTTCACGCAGACGAGCGGCGCGTACTTGCCCCCAATCGTTGCGGCGCTCGGCCAGGGATTTGTGCGACAAGGCGCTGAGCAAGGCCTGGGCGGCGTTGCGCGAGTCGGCGACCAATGCCACGTGCGGCGGGTAGTTGCGCACGGTCTGGTCAGGGTCGATGTCGACGCGCAGCAGTTGGCCTGGAATCTCGAAGCCACCGGCGAAGGTCACGTCGTAGTCGGTCTCGGCCAGTTCGGTGCCGATAGCCAACACCACATCGGCCTCGGCGACCAGCGCACGGGTGGCGACCAGGCTCTGGGTCGAACCGATCAGCAGCGGGTGGCCGGAAGCGAGCATGCCTTTGGCATTGATGGTCAGGGCTACCGGTGCGTCCAACAGCTCGGCCAGCTCAGTCAGCTCGGCCGCCGCGTCGATGGCACCGCCGCCGGCGAGAATCAGCGGGCGCTTGGCGCCGGCCAGCAAATCGGTCATGCGCGACACGGCGCTCGGCGAAGCACCGGCGCGGTCGATGTTGACCGGCAGGCTGCTGAGCAGGTCGTCGGCGTCTTCAACCAACACATCCAGCGGAATCTCAATGTGCACCGGACGCGGACGACCAGCCTGGAACAGTGCAAAGGCGCGAGCCAACACACCCGGCAATTCCGACGCCGACATCAGGGTGTGGGAGAACGCCGCAACACCGGCGCACAATGCGCCCTGGTTCGGCAGCTCATGCAGCTTGCCGCGACCGCCGCCCAACTGGCTGCGCGATTGCACGCTGGAGATCACCAGCATCGGGATCGAATCGGCGTAGGCCTGGCCCATGGCGGTGGTGATGTTGGTCATGCCAGGGCCGGTGATGATGAAACACACACCGGGTTTGCCGCTGGTGCGGGCGTAGCCGTCGGCCATGAAGCCGGCGCCCTGTTCATGGCGCGGCGTGACGTGGTTGATGCTCGAACGGGCCAGCCCGCGATACAACTCCACGGTATGAACCCCCGGAATGCCGAACACCTGCTCGACCCCGTAGTTTTCGAGTAACTTGACCAATACTTCGCCGCACGTCGCCATGTCTTTGCCCTTTTTGTTCGTTTGAGACGCCGGGCATGCGCTGTGTTTATGATGGATTCGCAGGCCCGGGAATGGCCTCATTGGAACGGGCGACACGTAGCCGCAACAATGGATAAAAAGTCATACTAGCCATGTCCTCACGTCATACCTTGGATCCCAATGAAACGACTGCCTCCCCTGCCGGCGCTGCACACATTCCTGATTACCGCGCAGTGCTGCAATTTCACCCGTGCTGCCGAACAGCTGTTTATCACCCAGGGCGCGGTGAGTCGGCAGATCGCCGGGCTGGAAGATTTTCTGGGTTATGAATTGTTCATCCGTCAGGCCCGAGGCCTGGACCTGACAGCTGAAGGACGGGAATGGCTGCCACGGGTCCAGCAGATTTTCGGCCTGATCGACGAGGCGGTGGAGCAGATCGGCGAGAAGCGCGAAACCCTGCAGCTCAAGGCACCAACCTGCGTCATGCGCTGGTTGCTGCCGCGTCTGTTGCAATGGCAAAGGGAACGCCCGGACGTACCGGTGGAGCTGACCACCACGGTCAAGCACGGCGTGGATTTTCATCGCGAGCAGTTCGATGCGGCGGTGATGTACGGCCCACCGCCGGACACTTCATTGATGTCGCAAAAACTCTTCGATGAACAACTCACACCGGTGTGTTCCAGACCGATACTCGAAGGCCCCATGCCCCTGCAGACTCCGGCCGATCTGCAACAACACCTGTTGCTGCACCCGACCCGCGATGAACGGGACTGGAAGGCCTGGTTGAAAGCCGCGGATGTACAGTTGAGCAATGTCGGCAAGGGCCAGCATTTCGAAACACTGGACCTGGCGATGTCGATGGCATCCCAGGGAACGGGGGTGGCGATTGGCGATTGGTCGCTGATCGGCGATGACCTGAACGCCGGGCGGTTGGTCATGCCATTCGAATTGAAGGTGACAACGGGGTTGGCGTATTACCTGGTATTCCCCGAGAAACCCGGGCCTTCGCCGAAGTTGCGTGAATTGATGGGTTGGCTGGTGGAGCAGGCGCAGAGCCGCTGAAAAGCCCCTGTAGGAGCCGGCTTGCCGGCGAATCAGGCGATGCGGTGTGTCAGGCATGCCGCCTTCGCTGGCAAGCCAGCTCCTACAGGTGTTGATCAGTAACCAACAGTAAACCGCTGCCGCGAATGCTTCGGAGCTTCCACTTCGTCGAGCATCGCAATCGCGTAGTCGGCAAAGGTAATCCAGCTTCGCCCTGCGCTACTCACCAGCAAATCGTCCTTGCCGATGCGGAATTTTCCGGTGCGTTCACCTTCGACAAACTCCGCCGATGGCGACAGAAAAGTCCAGTCCAGTTCCTTTTCCTGACGCAGGCTTTCAAGAAACACAGCACCGGCACCGGCTTCGGCCTTGTACGCTTCCGGGAAGCCTTGACTGTCGATCACCCGGGTGCCGTCCGGCAACAGCAACGAGCCGGCACCGCCTACCACCAGCAGACGCTTGACCCCGGCCCTCTGCACCGGCACGACTACGGCACTGGCCGGCAGGGTGGCGAAATGCGCCGCGCTGATCACCACATCATGACCGGCGATGGCTGCTTGCAAGGCAGCGGCATCGAGGGCATCGACATTTTTGCTGACCACACCGTCACGCGGAGCGAACTTCGACGTATCGCGGGCAATGGCAGTGACGTTGTGGCCACGACGCAAGGCCTCTTCCAGCAATTGGCTACCGGCACGACCGGTGGCCCCGATGATTGCGATTTTGCTCATGGCATTCTCCAACGGGTTGGGTAGTTCAATGGGTTACCACTTCATCTCGCCCTTAGCGACCTTGGCACTCAGCTCAAGAGAGCTTTCGTCGCCCAGGGTCGGGAAGCGTTTTTTCATTGCGGCGATCAGTACGGCAGAATCCTTGGCCTTGGCGGTTTCTGCATCGAAGGCCTTGATGTAGTCGGCGGTGAACTGCACAGAGGCCAATGAACCCGTGCTGTCGCCCAGGTAATGACCCGGCACCACGGTCTGCGGTTTCAGGGTTTCAATGGAGTGCAGCGTAGCCAACCAATCGGCATGGGACTTTGGCGTTTGGGTGTCAGCCATCCACACGTGGATGTTTTGCGCCACCACGACACCACCGACTACGGCCTTGATCGATGGAATCCACACAAAGCTGCGATCCGGCTGCGGCCCCTCAAGACCCACCACCTGCAACTTCTGTCCTTCGAGGATCAGGCTGTCGCCCTTGAGCACGTCCGGCACGATGGTTTTGGCCGGCACATCGGCCCCCATTTTCGGCCCCCAGAATGCCAGTTTGCCGCCGACGGTTTGCTTGATGTGGTCAACGGTCGGCTGCGAAGCAAGGACCTTGGCCTTGGGGAACGCGGCCGTCAGGGTATCGAGGCCGAAGTAGTAGTCCGGGTCACCGTGACTGATGTAGATGGTGGTCAGCTGCTTGCCGCTGGCGCGGATTTTCTCCACCACCTGTTCGGCCTGGGACTTGCCGAACTGCGCATCCACCAGAATCGCTTCTTTTTCACCGCTGACCAGCACCGAGGTCACCGGGAAGATGGCTTTTTCGCCAGGGTTGTAGACATCCAGTGTCAGGGTCGAGGCGGCTGCATGGGCGGCGAAACCGAGGGTAGCGCTTGCCAGTAATACACGCTTGAGGGTGGTGAAACCGATCATCTGTTGCTCCGTTGTCCCATGGGTTTATCGGGCGAGGCAGGTCGCCCTTCGTAGGAGCTGGCTTGCCAGCGAAGGACTCCAGAGCGCCGCGCTTATTCAGTCAGCATGCGTCATCGTTAATGACCATCGCGAGCAAGCTCGCTCCTACAGGGGAACAGAGCTTAGTTGCCTGACTCAGTACAAAAAATGCGATGCTTGAACATAGTTTGTTTCTGAAAGCGGGCAAATCATGGATCGTCTTCAAGCAATGCGTGTGTTCGTCACGGTGGTCGACCTCGGCAGCCAGTCGGCCGCCGCCGATCATCTGGAGCTGTCACGGCCGGTGGTGTCGCGGTATCTGGCGGAACTGGAAGACTGGGTTGGCGCACGCCTGATGCACCGCACCACGCGCAAATTGAGCCTGACCGCCGCCGGCACCGAAATCCTGCCCCGCTGCCGACAGATGCTCGATTTGTCCACCGACATGCAAGCCGCCGTCAGCGAACCGCATGACGCACCGCGCGGCCTGCTGCGCATCAGCGTCAGCACCTCCTTCGGCCAGGCGCAACTGGCCGATGCCATGGCCGTTTATGTGCGACGCTACCCCGGCGTCAGCATCGACATGCAGATGCTCGATCGCACCGTGAATCTGGTGGATGAGCGCATCGACCTGGCAATTCGCACCAGCAACGACCTGGACCCGAACCTGATCGCCCGTCGCCTGACGGTTTGCCGCTCGGTGATCTGTGCTTCCCCCGCTTACCTGCGTGAGCACCCGGCACCGCAACGGGTTGACGACCTGAGCCAGCACAACTGCCTGACCCATTCCTACTTCGGCAAAAGCCTCTGGCATTTCGAGCAGGACGGCGAACAGGTTTCAGTACCAGTGCAGGGCAACATCAGCGCCAACGAGGCCAGCACGCTGTTGCGCGCAACGATCGCAGGCGCCGGGGTGGCGATGCTGCCCACGTATCAGGCCGGCGTGCACATCCACAGCGGCGAATTGATTCGCCTGCTGCCGGCGGCCGAACCCCGGCAAATGAACGTGTATGCGGTGTATGCCTCGCGCAAGCACATGCCGGCGGCGCTGCGCAGCTTGCTGGATTTTCTGGTGGAGAGGTTTCCGGAAGAGCCGGAGTGGGACGCTGGCCTGTAAACACCGACCCTGTAGGAGCTGGCTTGCCAGCGATAGCGGCGTATCAAACTACATCAGCGGTGACTGACACGCCCTCTTCGCTGGCAAGCCAGCTCCTACAAGGGCGATCAGTGGCCTGAATGGCGCGTTATGGCTGGTAACTCACCGGCGCTGACCTATGCTCAAAGTAATACCGAAAGGTATTCGTTCAGGGGTCAACGCCATGAACATCAAAACAAGAAGATACCTCGCGATCTTCATCACCTGTGCGGTCACGCTCGGGCTGTATGGCGCTGCAGCCTGGCGCGTCGAGCAATTGCGCAACCTGCCCCGTGATTACACGAGCTGCAGCTTCGAGCACTGCATTCCCCACAACGCCACCCTCGATGCCCTCCGGTAACGAAGGGGTTCAGGCTTCGTTGCCCTGATCGGCCTTCAAGCGGTCTCGGAACGCCTTGGGCGAAATCCCCACACGACGCCGGAACAGGCGCGTGAAGTTGGTCGGATCGGAAAACCCCAACACGTCGGACATTTCATAAATGGTCATGCTGGTGTAGGTCAGCAAACGCTTGGCCTCCAGCAACTGCCGTTCGTGCACGATCTGCAACGCCGGTTGCCCCGCCAGCTCACGACAAGTGCCGTTGAGGTGGGACACGGAAATCCCCAGCCTGTGTGCCAGGTCCTCGACCTTGACGTGCTGGCGATAGGTCTCTTCCACCAGCTGAATAAAGCCGTTGAGGTATTCCCTGGCCCGTTGCGGTCGCGCCATGGCGGTGCGACGCTGGATCACCTGTCGGCTGATCCACACCACGATCACACTGACCAGCGAATGCATGAGCATTTCCCGCGCCGGTTGATGGCTGACGTACTCGTTCTGCAAGGCACTGAACAGGCTGTTGAGGTACTCGGCGTCCTTGCCTGCCGGGTAACTTTCGGCCTGGGCCAGGGCATTGACCGATTGCCCCAGTTGCATCTGCAAGTGGGCGATCAACGGCGCGGCCAGGGTCACGACAAACCCTTCCACGTCCTCGGAAAAGCGAAATCCGTGCACCGATAGCGGTGGCAGGATCTGGATCGCCGGTTCCACCAGTTGCGTACGCTGGCCTTCGATTTCAAGCTCTGCCTGACCTTTGAATACGAAGAGCAACTGGCACAAATCAGCGTGGCGGTGAGGTTTGATTTCCCAATGATGTTCGCTACTGCGTTTGGAAATGGTTTCACAGTGCAGCAAGTCCGGGGTCGGCCAATCCAGGCTTTCACCGTAGAGCTTGAACACTGGAATCGAAGGCAGGTCAGGCTTGTTCATCACTTCAATCCAGGCCTCGGAATAGATGACGGGCGATAATCGCACCGATTGGCAGAATGTACAGCTATCGACTCAGTTTTCACCTTCAATTGACAGACCCGCAAGGGAAAAATGCAAGCACTCGATCCATAAAAATCATTCACCGGCCCTGGTCGCGTGAAGCTTGCGAGTCATAAAAACAATGAAAACACTGAAAACCCAGGTCGCCATCATTGGTGCCGGCCCTTCAGGCTTGTTGCTCGGCCAATTGCTGCACAACGCTGGCATCGACACCCTCATTCTCGAACGTCAGACCCCGGACTATGTACTCGGCCGAATCCGCGCCGGCGTGCTTGAACAAGGCATGGTAGAGCTGTTGCGTCAGGCCGGCGTAAACCGGCGCATGGACGCCGAGGGACTGGTGCATGGCGGCTTCGAACTGGCCCTCGACGGGCGCCGGGTGCACATTGATCTGCACGCCCTGACGGGTGGCAAAACCGTGATGATCTACGGCCAGACCGAAGTTACCCGCGACCTGATGGCCGCTCGTCGGGAGGCCGGCGCGCAGACGATTTATCAAGCCGAAAACGTCGTCCCCCACGGCCTGAAAACCGATGAAGCGTTTGTCACTTTTGAAAAGGACGGTGAGACCTGGCGACTCGATTGCGACTACATCGCCGGTTGCGACGGCTTCCATGGGGTGGCGCGGCAATCGATTCCCGCCGACAGCCTGAAAATCTTCGAACGGATCTATCCCTTCGGTTGGCTCGGGATTCTGGCCGATACCCCGCCGGTCCACGATGAGCTGGTCTACGCCCGCCATGAGCGCGGTTTCGCCCTGTGCAGCATGCGCTCGTCGACACGCACCCGTTATTACCTCCAGGTGCCCACCAGCGATCATGTCGAAAACTGGTCGGATCAACGCTTCTGGGACGAACTCAAGTCGCGATTGCCGCAAGCGTTGGCGGACAGACTGGTCACGGGGCCGTCCATCGAAAAAAGCATCGCGCCGCTGCGCAGCTTCGTGGTCGAACCCATGCAATACGGACGGATGTTCCTGGTCGGCGATGCCGCGCACATCGTCCCGCCCACCGGCGCCAAGGGCTTGAATCTGGCAGCCAGTGATGTGAGTACCCTGTTCAACATTCTGCTCAAGGTTTACCGCGAAGATCGCGTCGATTTGCTGGAGAAGTACTCCGAAATTTGCCTGCGCAGGGTGTGGAAGGCCGAGCGGTTTTCCTGGTGGATGACCTCGATGCTGCACCGCTTCGATGAGCACGATGCCTTCAGCCAGCGCATCGCCGAGTCGGAGCTGGAATATTTCATCGACTCCGAGGCGGGTCGAAAAACCATTGCAGAAAACTACGTCGGACTTCCTTATGAGGCTATCGAATAGCCTGCTACCGACTTACACTGGCGAGTGTCCCCGCTCGCCTTGCCTCTTGCGGGTCAATCACCGCCCGCAGGTTTTCCCGTGACCAATCTCCGCCAGCCTGAAACGCCCAAACCCGCCATTCGCAGCGTGCTGATCGCCCTGATGCTGGCGATCTTTCTCGGGGCGCTGGACCAGACCATCGTCGCCGTTTCGATGCCGGCCATTTCCGCGCAGTTCAAGGACGTCAGCCTGCTGGCCTGGGTGATTTCCGGCTACATGGTGGCCATGACCGTGGCGGTGCCGATCTACGGCAAACTGGGTGACCTGTACGGGCGGCGCAAGTTGATGCTGTTCGGCATGGGCCTGTTCACCCTGGCATCGGTGTTCTGCGGCATGGCACAGAGCATGGAGCAACTGGTATTGGCGCGAATCTTCCAGGGCATCGGGGCCGGCGGGATGATTTCGGTGAGCCAGGCGATCATCGGTGACATCGTGCCGCCACGGGAACGCGGCCGGTATCAGGGCTATTTCAGCAGCATGTATGCAGTGGCCAGTGTGGCCGGCCCGGTACTCGGCGGTTACATGACCGAATACCTGTCCTGGCGCTGGGTGTTCCTGATCAACCTGCCGCTGGGCCTGGGCGCCTGGCTGGTGGCTTATCGCACGCTGGTGGGCCTGCCGATTCCGCAACGCAAACCGGTCATCGATTACCTGGGCACCGTGCTGATGATCATCGGCCTGACGGCATTGTTGCTGGGTATCACGCAGGTCGGTCAGGGTCATTCCTGGCGCAGCGCCGAAGTGCTGGCGTTGCTCGCGTGTGCGGTGCTGGTGCTGGGGCTGTTTGTCGTTCACGAGCGTCGGGCACGGGAGCCCTTGTTGCCGATGCATCTGTTCGCCAACCGCAATGCGATCCTGTGCTGGTGCACGATTTTCTTCACCAGTTTCCAGGCCATCTCGCTGATTGTGCTGATGCCATTGCGCTTTCAGAGCGTGACCGGCGCCGGTGCCGACAGTGCCGCCCTTCATCTGTTGCCGCTGGCCATGGGCTTGCCGATTGGCGCGTATTTCGCCGGCCGCCGTACCTCCGTGACCGGACGCTACAAATCGATGATCCTCACCGGTGCTGCGCTGATGCCCATCGCGATTGTCGGCATGGCGTTCAGCCCACCGCAGGCATTCGTCGTGAGCAGCCTGTTCATGTTGCTCTGCGGGATTTCCTCCGGCATGCAGTTCCCGACGTCATTGGTCGGCACGCAGAACTCGGTGGACCAGCGGGACATCGGCGTCGCTACCAGCACCACCAACCTCTTCCGTTCGCTGGGTGGTGCCGTGGGTGTGGCGTTGATGTCGGCGCTGCTGTTGGCGTTGCTGCAAGACTCAAGCTTTGCGCACCTGGCCGGCTCGTCGCTGATCGTCGAGGGCAGTTCAGGCAATGTGTTGCTCGACGGCTTGAACGCCGCACCGGGTGAGGCGCAGAACGCCTTGCGCGCCGAGTTGTTGTTGACGTTCCGGCACTTGCTGACGGTCAGTGCGGTGGTGTCGTTGCTGGGGCTGGCGGCAGCGATTGCCATGCCGAACATGCTGTTGCGCGGGCGCGAGGATAAGGTTCGGTAGATAGACCGCGTCGCCTTCATCGCGGGCAAGCCCGCTCCCACAAGTATTGATGCCGTTCACAAAATCTGTGGTCAACACTCATACCTGTGGGAGCGGCGATGCGGCGATCCGACTTGCCCGCGATGGCGTCCTCATTGAAACCATAAAATCAAGGGCTGTAATACCCGACCACCACCAGAAAATGCCCGACCTTTTTCAGGTAGGCATGCTTGTTCTCGACCTTGCCGGTCACCGGGTTTTTCCAGCGGTATTCGTATTCGCCGTAATCCTGCCCGGCCATCAACGCCAGAATCGGCTCGCCCACCGGTTTGCCTTCCGGGTCCGCGATCTTGCTGAAGTCGGTATTGACCAGCCGCAAATTGGTGCCGTGGGCCACGTAACGCTGGGTATCCAGGTCGACGACAAACACATACAGGTCATCCTGCAGGTAGCCGCCCTTGAGGGAATTGATCGCCGTCAGGGTGCCCTTTTCGTCCTTGGCCAGATCGGTTGCCGCTTTATTCAGCAAGGCCATGGCCTGTTCGGCGGAGGCCCGTGGCAGGTAATAACCGACGGCCAGAATCCGCTGGCCGATGCGCTGGTAGTAGACATGCTTGCGCTCGACCTTGCCGTCATTCCAGTTCTGCCAGCGATATTCCGCCTGCTGAATGCCATTGCCTTCCGGCACTTTCAGGGCATCCTTGAAGGCTTTCTGCAGGTCCGGCCCAAGCACCTCCGAGACGTCCCGGCCGATCAACGCCGACGACGGCCCACCGCTGGCAAGCATCACGCCCTTGGTGTCGAGCACAAAGACATAGCGGTCCTTGTCGACAAACTCCCCCTGGCGGCTGAACGCCGCAAAGGCCTTGTCACCATTCTGGTGGTAATAAGCCAGGGCTTTTTCCAGCAGGGCGATGGCCGCCTTGCTGTCGTCCTTTTCCGTCCCGGCGGCTTGCACCTGGCTCAGGCACAACAAAAACATGCCGCACAGCAAGGCGAACCTATGCAGAAACCCCATTGCGCATCCCTCGTTCCTGGTGGTGTTTCAGGAGCGTAGACGGCAAAGGGGGATGCATGGCTATCAGTAACCCCCGGATTGTCCTGGAGCAGACGATTACTGCCGGGCGCGCAGTTGCTGCTGAAGGTTCTGGATCTGCGCCTGAAGGGTATTGATGTTGCGGGTGACCTGGCTGCGGAACGCATCGAACTCGGCGGTATTGGTCGAGCCCTGCGTGACCGCCGGACGGTTGTCCTGTTCGCTCTTGAGCACGATCATGTCCTGCTCCAGACGTTCGATGGCAGCGCTCGGGTTGCCTTGTTTCTTCAGCGCGGTGATATCGGCGCCCAGGCTCTTCAACTGCGCATCGAGTTTTTCCGAGTCGGACGGGGCACTTTTCAGGGCGGCCAATTCAGCGTTCAAGGCTTTGACCTGGGCCTGCAACTGAGTATTGGCTGTCTGATGTTCGTTGTTCTGAGCAGTCAACTGCGCCAGGCGTTTGTCCAGCTCTGTGGATTGCGCGGTCATTTGCGCCAGTCGCTTGTCCAGGTCCGAGGCTTGGCCGGCAACACCTTGCTGCTGGGCGTTCTGGTCCTGGAGTTTGCTTTCCAGCTGGCGGATTTGCAGTTTCAAGGCCTCGCTGTCGGTGGTGACACTGGTCTGGCTGGCAACCACCTTTCCGGAAATATCCTGCAGGCGCCCTGCCGCTTCCTCACTGATTCGCGCAAAGCTCTCCTGGGTCGCCACCAGTTGCTGTTCCATCAGGGACATCTGCTGAAAGCTCCACCAGGCCAGGCCCGCGAACGCAAAGAACAACGCACCGACCAATGCCCACAGGGCACCGGTACCCGCCGCCTTGACCTTCACCACCGGCGCCGTGCGCGATTGCACGGCCGTGCGGGCAGTGGGCGGAAAGTCGTCATCGAGAACGTCTGCACGCAGGCTCGGTACATCATCGAAGTCGTCGTTGGCATCGTTACGCATGGACATTGGGTCAACCTTAGTGGATCACATAATGGCTTTATGCCGCGCAGTATAAACCCCACAGCCGCAACCATTGACCCTGAAGCCCGTATCCGGTTCAGTCAGGGGTCGTTGTTCGAACGTCAGCGAACAGCCTGAGCCTTCCACCAGCCACAGAATTCGTCGAGCGCCGTCCAGAGGCTGACCTTGGGATCGTAATCCAGATAATGCCGGGCGCGGCTGATGTCCAGGGTGAAATTTTTGTTCATGACCTGCATGCCCAGACGCGACAGCGTCGGCTCGGGACGCCCCGGCCACAACTTGCACACCCCCTCGTTGAGGGCCGCCATGCTGTAGGCCAGACCGTAGGAACGGTAGCGGGTGACCTGTGGGACTTCCATATTGCGCATGACGTAATTGACCACGTCCCACAACGGAACCGGCGTGCCATTGCTGATGTTGTAAGCCTTGCCCAGCGCGGAACCGCTGGCCAGCAAACTGCTGAGCAACGCCTCGTTGAGGTTTTGCACACTGGTGAAATCAACTTTGCTCAGACCGTTGCCGATGATAGCCAGGCGCCCCTTGCGCTGCATGTTCAACAGGCGCGGGAAGATGCTCATGTCGCCAGCCCCGGTGACAAAACGCGGGCGCAGGGCCAGGGTTTCCAGACCGAACTCCTGGGCACCGAAGACTTTTTGCTCGGCCAGGTACTTGGTGGCGGCGTAAGGGTGTTTGAAGCGCTTCGGCACCTGCTCTTCGGTCAGGCCCAAGTGATCGCGACCATCGAAGTAGATCGATGGCGACGACAGATGCACCAGCCGCCGAACCCGTTGTTTCAGGCAGGCTTCGACCACGTTCTCGGTGACCTGGACGTTGCCCTGAAGGAAGTCCTGATAACGTCCCCATAAACCGACGGCACCGGCGCAATGCACCACCGCTTCGACGTCCGAACACAGTTCGCGTGCCAGTTCCGGGTCGCTCAAATCGCCCTGGATGAACTCGGCGCCCCGACGTACCAGATGCTCCACACTCTCGGCCCGGCGACCGTTGACCCGCACGTCCAGGCCCTGCTCCAGGGCAAAACGCGCAAAGCGCCCGCCGATGAAACCGCTTGCGCCGGTAACCAGAATCTTCATGAATTGCTCCGAATATTTCGTTTTGCGTATTACGTGAGGTCTTGACGCTGCGCGTCAGTCCAAGGGCACCAGCCATTGCTTCGAGGCGCGTACCAATTGATCGGTGAGTAAACCCAGCAACTGTCCGCCATTACGCCAATGATGCCAGTACAGCGGCACATCGATTGGCTTATCTGGCAGCAGCTCCTGCAATACGCCCCTTTCAAGTTGCTCGCGTACCTGCAGTTCCGGAACCAGCCCCCAGCCCAGCCCGGCTTCCGTCAGCCGGATAAAGCCTTCCGACGACGGGCATAAATGGTGTTCGAAACCACCCTCGACGCCCAGGGACGCCAGATAACGATGCTGTAGGAAATCGTCCGGGCCAAACACCAGGGCAGGGCTTCGGGCCAACTGATCGGCGCGTACGCCTTGCGGAAAATGCCGGGCAATAAAGGCGGGGCTGGCCAGCGCACGGTAACGCATCGCCCCCAGCAGCACGCTGCGCGCGCCCGCCACCGGACGTTCGCTGGCGCAGACACAGGCCGCCACTTCTCCGGCGCGCATGCGCTTGAGGCCCACGGTCTGGTCTTCGACCACAAGGTCCATCAACAGATGCTGTTCCGCGCAAAAAGCCCCCACGGCTTGCGCCCACCAAGTGGCCAGGCTGTCGGCGTTCAGGGCGATCCGCAGGCGTTCCGGCAGGCCCTCTTCATCCAGCGCCGGCACCAGGCTTTGCAAATCCCGTTCAAGCAATCGCACCTGCTGCACGTGGTTGAGCAACCGTCGACCGATTTCCGTCGGCGTTGGCGGCGTGGCTCGCACGAGCACCGGTTGGCCAACACGTGCTTCCAGCAGCTTGATGCGCTGGGAAATCGCCGATTGCGACAGGCCCAGCACCTGGGCCGCCCGTTCAAAACCGGCCTGTTCGACCACGGCGGCCAGGGCGGAAAGCAATTTATAGTCGAACATCAGTTTTCCTAATGAGCGATCAGCATGATTTGTTTTTCTTATACAGCCTTCACAAGGAGAATGACCAGCAAGAACTCATGAACAAGGATCACCCACATGGCTGGCGAAACCTCACTGGCAACGCTGCTGCGCAGCATGAGCCCGCAACTCAACGCTGGCCAATACGTGTTCTGCACCCTGCGCGACGGCAAATTGCCTGCGGACCTGGAGATTGTCGGCAGCTTCCGCGAGCAGGAAGGCCTGACCGTGATTCTCGAACGTTCCCACGCCGAAAAAGCCGGATTCAGCTTCGACTACATTGCCGCCTGGATCACCCTGAACGTGCATTCGGCCCTCGAAGCGGTCGGCCTGACCGCCGCGTTCGCCACGGCATTGGGCAAGGCCGGTATCAGCTGCAACGTGATTGCCGGCTACTACCACGACCATTTGTTTGTCGGCCAGGCCGACGCCGACCGCGCCCTGCAAGTGCTGCGGGATCTGGCAGCCAACGCGGAGTAAAAAATCATGTGGCAAAGTTATATGAACGGGCTGCTCGTGGCCTTCGGCCTGATCATGGCGATCGGCACCCAGAATGCGTTTGTCCTGGCGCAAAGCCTGCGCCGTGAACATCACCTGCCGGTAGCGGCACTCTGCGTGGCCTGCGACGCGCTATTGGTGGCGGCCGGGGTATTCGGCCTGGCGACGGTACTGGCACAGAATCCGACACTCTTGGCGATTGCCCGCTGGGGCGGTGCAGCATTTCTGTTGTGGTACGGCAGCCAGGCACTGCGCCGGGCCTTTTCGAAACAGAGCCTTGAGCAGGGCGAGAGCCAGACCGTACGCTCGCTGCGGGCGGTCATGCTCAGTGCACTGGCGGTGACGTTGCTCAACCCGCACGTCTATCTGGACACGGTTTTACTGATTGGCTCCTTGGGTGCACAACAAACCGAGCCGGGCGCTTATGTCGTGGGCGCGGCCAGTGCCTCGCTGCTGTGGTTCTTCACCCTGGCGCTCGGTGCAGCTTGGCTGGCACCGTGGCTCGCCCGCCCAAGTACCTGGCGAATTCTCGATCTGTTGGTGGCGGTGATGATGTTTGCCGTAGCGTTCCAGTTGATCGCGGCCATCTGATTCGCACAACCTCTATTCCACACAGTTGTTGCGTGGTTATGCCGCCCCCCCGGTGCTATGATCCGACTCCCTGCGCCGCAAAGAGTACAAACTCCCCGGCGCTTGTCTGGCCGCCCGTGATCGGCCTTGCGCTCACCGCAACTGACCTGACTAGGAGAATCATCATGGCTTTCGAATTGCCGCCGCTGCCTTACGCACACGATGCCCTGCAGCCGCACATCTCCAAGGAAACCCTGGAGTTTCACCACGACAAGCACCACAACACCTACGTCGTGAACCTGAACAACCTGGTGCCAGGCACCGAGTTCGAAGGCAAGACCCTGGAAGAAATCGTCAAGACTTCCTCGGGCGGTATCTTCAACAACGCCGCTCAGGTCTGGAACCACACTTTCTACTGGAACTGCCTGGCGCCAAACGCCGGCGGTCAACCAACCGGCGCACTGGCTGAAGCCATCAACGCGGCTTTCGGTTCGTTCGACAAGTTCAAGGAAGAGTTCAGCAAGACTTCCATCGGCACCTTCGGTTCCGGTTGGGGTTGGCTGGTGAAAAAGGCTGACGGTTCCCTGGCCCTGGCCAGCACCATCGGCGCCGGCAACCCGCTGACCAACGGCGACACCCCGCTGCTGACCTGCGACGTCTGGGAACACGCTTACTACATCGACTACCGCAACCTGCGTCCGAAGTACGTCGAAGCGTTCTGGAACCTGGTCAACTGGAAGTTCGTGGCTGAGCAGTTCGAAGGCAAAACCTTCACCGCTTAAGCTCGATGCCAGTCAAAAAAACCCGGCTTTGTGCCGGGTTTTTTATTGCCCGGGATTTTCAGCGTTCAGCAGGGCCCCTTCGCGAGCAGGCTCGCTCCTACAGTTGGGCTGGGTACATTCGAAAGAAATTGGTCGGCTGGCAGGCCGCCATCGCAGGCAAGCCAGCTCCCACAGGGATCGGGGACATCTGCAAGAAATTGGTCGGCTGGCAGGCCGCCATCGCGAGCAAGCTCGCTCCCACAGAAGAGCCGAGCAAAGGCAGATTGGCAAACACCCGCTCTGCTCTTCACCACTCAACAGGCCGAGCGTTAGCTCGCCTGCCGCTCTTGATCTTGATCCACCCGCCCCCTCGGCAGGCTGAG
>NZ_AKJJ01000115.1:0-11107 GCF_000282395.1 Pseudomonas sp. GM55
GCGAAGGCGGCCTTGGGTCATGCAGCGGTATTGAAAACGCCTTCGCCAGCAAGCCGGCTCCTACAGGATTGGTGTCGTTCACAATGATGATGTGTGCGCGTTTTTTGTAGGAGCTGGCTTGCCAGCGAAGGCGGCCTCCCGGCTTACCGGTTAAACCGCTCCACCAGCGAATACTGGGTATTGGCTGTCTTGGTCAGCTCTTCACTCAGCAATGCCGAGTTCTGCGCCTGTTCCGAGGTCTGGTCCGCCAGCGCCGAGATGTTGCTGATGTTGCGGCTGATTTCTTCGGCCACGGCGCTTTGCTCTTCGGTCGCGGCAGCGATCTGGGTGGTCATGTCGGTAATGTTGGCCACCGCTTCGCTGATCCCCACCAGTGCCTGGTCCGCTTCCAGTACCCGCGCCACACCTTCTTCCGCCTGACGATGCCCGGCTTCCATGGTCTGCACGGCAGTGCCGGCGGTTTGCTGGAGTTTGGCGATCAGCGCATGAATCTGCCCGGTGGATTCGCTGGTGCGTTGCGCCAGTTGACGGACTTCGTCGGCGACCACCGCAAAACCACGACCCATCTCGCCAGCACGGGCCGCTTCGATGGCGGCGTTCAGGGCCAGCAGGTTGGTCTGGTCGGCGATGCCTTTGATCACGTCGACCACGCCACCGATTTCGTTGCTGTCCTTGGCCAGTTGGGTCACGGTCACGCCGGTTTCACCGACCACCACCGACAGGCGCTGGATGGCTTCGCGGGTTTCCCCGGCAATGTCACGACCACGGCCGGTCAAACGATTGGCTTCCTGGGTGGCGTCAGCGGTGCGTTGCACGTGGCTGGCGACTTCCTGGGTGGTAGCGGCCATCTGGTTGACCGCGGTGGCCACTTGCTCGGTTTCGACGCGTTGACGTTCCAGGCCGCTGGAGCTGTTGTGCGCCAGGGTATCGGACTGTCTGGCCTGATCGGTCAGGTGTTCGGCCGTGTCCTGCAGGCGCGTCAGGCAGGTCTTCAGGCGTGCTTCCTGACTGAGGATGGACATTTCCAGACGCGCCTGGGCGCCGCGACTGTCGGTGTACATCTGTGCGATCAACGGATCGGAGGTGGTCTGCTCGGCCAGGCGCAGCAAGCGCTTGAGGCCGCGCTGTTGCCACTGAAGGCCCATCAGGCCCAGCGGCACCGAGAGTCCGGCAGCCAGGGCGAACCCCCAATGGGAGTTCAGCGACGCTCCGATCATGAAGCTCAATTGGCTGACCAGAATGAACGGCAGCCAGTCCTGCAGGATCGGCAGCCATTTATCCGAGGAGGGAACGGCCGACTTGCCCTGGTTGATGCGTTGGTAGAGCGCCTCGGCGCGGCGGATCTGTTCGGCGGTGGGCTTGACCCGCACCGACTCGTAACCGATCACCTGATTGCCTTCGAAGATCGGTGTCACATAGGCGTTCACCCAGTAATGATCACCGGTCTTGCAGCGATTCTTGACAATGCCCATCCATGGCAAGCCTTGTTTCAGTGTGCCCCACATGTGCGCGAACACCGCGGCCGGCACGTCGGGGTGACGCACCAGATTGTGCGGCGCACGGATCAGCTCCTGCCGGGTAAACCCGCTGATTTCGACGAATGCGTCGTTACAGTAGGTGATCATGCCTTTGGCATCGGTGGTGGAAATCAACCGTTGCTGAGCCGGGAAGGTCCGCTCGCGTTGTGTAATGGGCTGGTTGTTACGCATGGCTTTTTCAATCCGCAAGGCTTTCAATAGTTGTCGGCTGCGTTGCGAATTTGTTGAAGAATTTTTTCAATAACCTGACATGCGTCCCAAATTCCCTGCCTGCATTGTCCGGATCAACCTGCCCGGCGGTCGAGCTTTGCGGTTTCCCTTAAGTATCCCGGCGCGTATGATTCGCCGCTATTTTGAGCGAGGCGTTACCTTCGGCCAGGTTGGGGTGGATTTATAACGCTCAACGTGTCGCCGGGTTTCCAGCATTTACATTAATGGAATTTGACCGTTGTTCAGCCTTTGGAAAAGGGGCTGGGGATAAAAAAGGGTTAGTAGCAATGCGTAAAAAAGTTGCAATCATAGGGACTTCGTTCCGTTTCCCAGGCTCCACTTCCGCAACTTTTTGGCCGCATCTGCTGGACAGACAGAGCTTTATCACCCAAGCGGATTTTTCCCGCTGGTCCAAGGACGAGTTTCTGCACCCGGACAAGGCAAACCCTGCAACGTCTTACACCTTTGCTTCCGGCTCCCTGGGCGATATTTCCACGTTCGACGCCGGCTTCTTCAATATTTCACCTCGTGAAGCGGCGGTCATGGACCCTCAGCAGCGTCTGCTCCTGGAGCTTGGCTGGGAAGTGTTCGAGAACGCCGGAGTCAAGCCGTCGACCCTGCGTGGCAGCGATTGCGGCGTTTACCTGGGGATCGCCAGCGTCGACTACGGCTATCGACTGGCGCACGACATGTCGACGATCGATGCGGCGACCGCCACGGGTAATACCTTCAGTATCGCGGCCAACCGGTTATCTTTCTTTTATGACCTGCAAGGCCCGAGCATGGCCATCGACACGGCGTGCTCATCTTCCCTGATTGCCTTTCACCAGGCTTGCCAGGCCATTTCGAACGGCGATATCGAACAGGCCATTACCGGCGGGGTAAGCCTGCATCTTCATCCTTTTGGCTTCCTGATCTTTTCCAAGGCGTCGATGTTGTCGCGCACCGGGCAATGCCATGTGTTCGATGAGTCTGCCGATGGCTATGTCCGTTCTGAAGGGGCGGGGCTGTTTTACCTTAAGGATTACGACAAGGCGATCGAGGACGGCAACCGGATCCTCGCCGTTGTCGCCGGCAGCGCGGCCAATACCGATGGGCGCAAGTCGAGTCTGACCGTCCCGAGCGCGGATGCGCAGATTGCCCTGATGAAGCAGGCCTACGCCAGTGCCGGCATCAGTGCGACTGACATCGACTACCTGGAAGCTCACGGTACGGGCACGCCAGTCGGCGACCCAATTGAAAGCCGGGCTATCGGTGAAGCCCTTGGGCAGCAGCGTCCGGCGGATCAGCCACTGCTGATCGGTTCGATCAAGAGCAACATCGGGCACCTTGAGGCAGCCTCGGGTGTCGCGGGCCTGATGAAGGCGCTGTACTGCGTGATCGAACGCAAGGTGCCGGCCACGATCGGCATCAAGAAACTCAATCCGAATATTCCGTTCGCAGACCTCAACCTCAGTGTGGTCACCGAAACCCTGGCGCTCAAGCCGAGCGGAAAACTGGTGGTCGGGGTCAACTCTTTTGGTTTCGGCGGGGCCAACGCCCACGTCATCCTGGAAAGTCCGCCGCATTCACCGCAGGCTCCGAGCCGGAAGGAGCAGGCAGTGCCGCTACTGGTTTCGGCCAAAGACAGCGCAGCCCTGGCAGCCCAGTCCGAGCAACTCGCGCAATGCTTGTCCGGGCCGGACGCGGCGAGCCTTTACGACGTGGCCTACCAGTCGATCTTTCGTCGCGAGTTGCATCCGCAACGGGTCGTGGTGTTTGGCGCACAAGCCGCACGCAGTGCGCAGGCGCTGCTGGACTTCGCCACTGAACCGGGTGTTCCCGCGTTGTCAACGGTGCTGGAAAGCGGCCGTGCCCTGGATCAGGCAAAAGGACCGGTGTTCGTTTTCTCCGGCAATGGATCGCAGTGGCAGGGCATGGGCAAGTCATTGCTGGCCGACCCGATTTTCCAGCAGACACTTGCCGAGCTGGACGTCATTTTCCAGCCGCTGTCCGGTTACTCGCTGATCGCCGAACTGGCGGGCGAGCTGGGCGATGAGCGTTATCAGTTGACTGAATTTGCGCAACCGGCGCTGTTTGCAGTGCAAGTGGGTGTCACCCGCATGCTGGCGGAAAAAGGCGTGCTGCCGGTCGCAGTCATCGGCCACAGCGTGGGCGAGGTCGCTGCTGCCTGGGCCTGTGGCGCACTGACACTCAATGACGCCACTCGTGTGATCTACCACCGCAGCCGCCTGCAAGGCTTGACCAAGGGCTGCGGCATGATGTCTGCGGTGGGAATGTCCGGTGCAGACACGGCGAGCCTTTTGCAGAGCCTCGGTCTGGACAGTGAAGTCGTGGTCGCCGGCGAGAACAGTTTCAAGGGCGCAACCGTCGCTGGCCCTGTGGCCGCGCTGGAGATCCTGGAGCAGGCGCTGACCGAACGTCAGGTATTCGTTCGTCGTCTGGGTCTCGATTATGCGTTCCACTCGCCGGCCATGGAGGTGATCGCCGAGCAGGTCATCGACGTGTTGAGCGATATCGTCCCGGGGCCCGCCGCTTTACCAATGTATTCAACCGTGACTGGCGACGTGCTGGCCGGCGAATGCCTGGACGCCGGGTACTGGTGGAAAAACATTCGTTATCCGGTGCTGTTCGAGTCGGCTAGCACGCTGCTTGCCGAACAGGGCTGCAACGTATTCGTGGAAGTCGGGCCGCACCCGATCCTGCGTGGTTATGTGGCCGATGCACTGGCCAGCCGGGAGCTGCAAGGCGTGGTGATCCCGACGCTGATGCGTGGTGAAGAAGCCCCGCAGTTGATTGATCGCACGTTGGCGAAGGTGCTGATTGCCGGTGTCGACATCAATCTGCAATGCCTGTTTCCTCACACCGGCCGTTTCGTGCAACTGCCCAATTACGCCTGGCAGCGCGAGCGTCACTGGCACGCAGACACCCCAGAGTCATCCGGCAACCTGCGCCGCGAGCGAGTCCATCCACTGTTGGGTTACCCGCTGCCCGAGCATGAGTTCACCTGGGACAATCGCCTGGATACACAGCTGTTCCCGTCGCTGGGCGATCACAAGGTCGGCGACTCGGTGTTGTTCCCGGGTGCCGGTTTTACCGAACTCGCGCTGGCCGCTGCATTGCAGTATCAACCGGGTGCGCATGTGGAAATCGAGGAGCTGGAAATTCACAGCCCGCTCGTGCTGCATGCGGATTTCAGCAAAAAAGTCCGGGTGATGATCGACAGCGCCGACGGCGCCATTTCCATCGTCTCGCGCAGCACGGCCCAGGCTGAGCCCTGGACACAGCATGTGGTTGCACGGATTCCCGGTGAAGCCCGCGGCGGATTGTTGGCCTGCAGCGCCCCGGCCTTGCCGGCGCGCGCGCCTGACTTCACCGCGGCAGGGCACCTGGCGCTGACTGGCGCGGTCGGCCTCAATTATGGCCCGGCCTATCAAGCGGTCGAGGCCGGCTGGATCGATGGCAATCAGGTACTGGCGCGGTTGACGGTCCCGGCTCCGATCGAGGCTGAACTGGCCACGCTGAACCTGCACCCGGCACTGCTGGACAGTGCGTTCCAGTTGATTACCCAGCTGTTGAGCCAGGATGCCGACGGTCGCACTGGCCTGGCCTTTATCCCGGTGAAACTGGGGCGCATCAGCTTCGCTGCCGGCAGCTTGCCGCCTTGCCTGGCTCAGGTCACGCTGGTGCGACGCTCCGCGCATTCCTTGCTGGCGGACTTCAGGTTGTACGATGCCCACGGCCGCGCGGTCATCTGCATCAAGGACGCCCGTTTCCGTGGCGTCCGGTTGCACAAGGATCGCAGTGGCGACATCAGGCTGGCGGATTTTGTCGGGGTGGCCAAACCCTGGCCTGCCCGTGAACGCGCTTTGCCATTGGCTGATTCATCCCTGGAAGCGACGCTGCGCCAGCACCTTGGTGCTATCGCCAATGATCCCGGATTGGCCCGTTATGCCGATGAAATCGACCCATTGCTCGACGGGTTGTGTGGCAGCTTTCTGTTTGAGGCCATCGAGAAACTGGGTGGAGAACTGACCCTGCAGCAGCGCTCATCCTGGGGAGCAAACAGTTTTGTTGACCACCTGCTCGAGCAGGCCCTGGAGGATGGCAACCTGGTCGCGACCGGCAATGGCGGCTGGCAGCTGGCCGATCAAGGCGAGCGGGCCAGTGCGCAAGCCATCTGGCAGGAACTGTTCCACAGTTATCCCGAGCACTTCCAGGTCATTCATTCGGTCGGCCGGATCGGCATGCACCTGCTGGAACTGCTCAGCGGCCAGGTGAAGCTTGAGCAACTGATGCCACGGGAAACCACCCCTGCGGTACTGACCCGGCAAGTCCTCGGTGCCTCGGGTCAGCAGGCGATGCTCGACGGCGTGCGCGCGCACATCGCCCAATGCCTGGGTGCTCTGCCTGACGGGCAACGCCTGCGTATTCTCGAGCTCGGCTTCGCGGGTGCGCCGCTGGCGGCAGACTTGTGTGCCGGGCTGGATTTTGACCGGGTCGACTATCAATACTCGGCAGAGAACATAGAAGCTGCGTCGATGCTCCAGGCCGAGTATCCGAGTCTGCAGATCCTGACCCTGGAAGCGTCGGAACAACTTGCCCGGGTGCCGGCGAACAGCTTTGATCTGGTCCTCGTCGCCACCGACCTGGCACCGCTGGCAACCGTCAGTCAAGGCTTGCGCCACGGCGCAGCAAGGTTGGCGGCCAAGGGCGAAGTGCTGCTGCTGGCGCAACACCCTGCACGCTGGGCGGATTTCACCTTTGGTGCCGCACCCTCCTGGTGGCTGGCCCGTCAGGGGCTGTCAGCGCTGTCGGTGCAGCAGGCCCCGGGATTCTGGCAGCAGGAACTGCGGCGTCATGGCCTTGAGGTGTCCGAGCCTCTGGAGTTCATTCCTGGCACCGCATCCGGCAGCTACCTGTTGCTGGGCGCAGAAGGTGACGCGAAGAGCCTCTCGGTTGCCACCGAATATGGGCGTCAAAACTGGTTGCTGGTGGCCGACGGCCAAGGTCCGGAAGCACCTTTCGCCCAGTCACTGGCCTCGATGTTGCGCGAGCAAGGTCAAGCGGCTGAGCTGCTTGCACCTGAATCGGCATCGGTCCTGACGCAGCAATTGCGTGACCGCCCGGTAGCGCCTCAACACATCGTAATGCTGGCCGGGCTGTTCGCACTCGAAGGGCTGGATGCCCAGGCTGACCGTTGCATGCTCGCCGCCGCCATCACCCAGGCCTGCGAGTCGGCCGGTATCGCTGCCGATTGCTGGTTGCTGACTTCAGGCGCCGCGATGCATTTGTTACCCCAACGCGCTCGTCCGGAAACGACAGTGCCAGGGATTGCCGACGCCGCGTTGTGGGGTTTCGGTCGCACCTTGGCCAACGAAGCGGTCGGCTGTCGTGTTCGTCTGCTCGACCTGGCGCCTGGCGCTGGTGTTGAGGCCTTGTTGCCAGCCCTGCTCAATGCCGATGAAGAAACCGAGCTGGCGGTCAGCGCCGCGGGTGATCGTTATGTCGCGCGGCTGCGGGTCCAGCCCGATGAGCTGCCGGATAATGTGCGGCTGAGTGCGCCGGCACAGATCAAGCTCGGTTTCGATCTGCCAGGGCAATTGCGCAACTTGCGCTGGGAAGCGCGCACGGCGCGGGCACCGGCCGACGATGAGTTGGATATCGAAGTCCAGGCCACCGGTTTGAACTTCCGCGACGTCATGTACGCGTTGGGCCTGCTGTCCGATGAAGCGATCGAAAACGGCTTTTCGGGACCGACCCTGGGCTTCGAGTTTGCCGGTGTGGTGCGCGGTAAAGGAGCATTGGTCGAGGGTGATTTCCAGCCGGGCGACCGCGTTGTCGGCTTTGGTCCATCGAGCTTCGCCAATCGCCTGGTCACCAACGCCAACGCCGTGGCGCGCATTCCCGAGGGCATGTCCTTTGAGGCGGCGGCGACCATCCCGAGTACGTTCTTCACGGTGTATTACGCCGTGCATCATTTGGCGCGGCTCGAACCGGGCGAGAAAATCCTGATTCATGGAGCCGCGGGTGGCGTCGGCATTGCTGCAATCCAGATTGCCAAATGGTGCGGCGCCGAAATCTATGCCACCGCCGGCAGTGACGAAAAGCGCGATTTCCTGCGGCTGATGGGCGTCGAGCACATCTTCGACTCGCGTTCGCTGGCGTATGCCGATGACATCCTGGCCATCACCGATGGCCGCGGCGTGGATGTAGTACTCAACTCCCTGGCGGGCGAGGCGATCAACCGCAACCTGCGGGTACTCAAGCCGTTCGGCCGCTTCCTCGAACTGGGCAAGCGCGACTTTTACCAGAACACCAAAATCGGCCTGCGCCCGTTCCGCAACAACATCAGTTATTTCGGTATCGATGCCGACCAACTCATGAGCGAGCGCCCGCAACTGACCCGTCGGCTGTTTGGCGAAATGATGGAGCTGTTCCGCGACGGCATTCTGAGCCCGTTGCCTTACCGCGCCTTCGATGCCAATGAAGTGGTCGAAGCCTTTCGTTACATGCAGCAGGCACGGCAGATCGGCAAGATTGTCGTGACGTATCGCACACCGATCCAGCGTGTTGTCGCCACCTCGGTGGTGCAGGCACCGGAGTTGGCGCTGGCGGCGAATGCCAGCTATCTGGTCACGGGCGGGCTCAGCGGTTTCGGCCTGCGCAGCGCGCAATGGCTGGTGGAGAAAGGCGCCCGTCATCTGGTTCTGCTGGGTCGACGGGGTGCTGCGACGCAAGAGGCGCAACCCTTGCTGGCGCTGTGGCGTGAGCAGGGTGTCGAGGTTCAGGCGCTGGCCTGTGACATCACCGACCACGCGCAACTGGCGTCCGCCATGGCGCGCATTGAAGCCAGCGGCCAACCGTTGCGGGGCGTGGTACATGCGGCAACCGTGTTCGATGACGGCTTGATCCGCAACTTGACCCGCGAACAACTGCAACGCGTCCTGGAGCCAAAGGCCAAGGGCGCGCAGTATCTGCACGAGTTGACCGCCCATTTGCCATTGGACTTCTTCGTGCTGTTCTCCTCGGCAACCACGCTGTTCGGTAATCCGGGGCAGGCCAACTATGTTGCCGCCAACCATTGGCTCGAAGCGCTGGCACGCCATCGCCTGGCGCTGGGGTTGCCGGCCACCAGCGTGCTCTGGGGAGCCATCGATGATGCGGGTTTCCTGGCGCGCAACCAGGATATCAAAGACGCCCTGCAAAGCCGCATGGGCGGTGCTGCCTTGCAGTCGCAAGCAGCACTGCTGACTTTGGAGCGCTTGCTGTTGCAGCGCCGTTCGGGGCTGGGCGTGCTGGAGCTGGACTGGAAAGCGTTGTCGCGCTTCCTGCCGGCGGCCGGTTCGCCCAAGTTCAATGAGCTGGCCAGGTTGCACGGCGGTGATCAGGACGACGAGGGTGATGCCGACGATATCCAGCGGCTGTTGGCCGAAATGGACGATCACGAGCTGATCGAGCTGTTCAGCGAAATGCTCAAACAGGAAATCAGCGAAATCCTGCGGTTGCCAACCAGCAAACTGGACGTCACCCGACCGCTCCAGGAGCTGGGGCTGGACTCGCTGATGAGTGTCGAGCTGGTGGTGGCGGTCGAGGAGCGATTCGGTGTTCGTCTGCCGGTCATGGAACTGAGCGAAGCGTCGAACATCGGCAAGATCACGGTTCGAATCCTTGAACTCCTGCGCGGCAATCAGGAGGGCGATGTGCAACCAGATGCCGCAAACAAACTGCAGTCTCTGGCGAGCGACACGTTCTCGCGTCACGGTGTCGACATTTCCCGCGAGGACATCGCGCAAATGAGCGATGGCCTCGGTGCGCAGGACTCCAAACTTTCACGCTTGATTAGTTGATCCGGACCATGACCCAGAAAACCTCGCCCGGGCTTGCCACTTCGATGAAGGACAAGCTGATCCAACAGGCCCTGGAGCGGCGCCTGCGCAAGCCCGGCGACGGCGCGCCAAGCCCGTCGCTGGAAAGCGTCAAAGGCGCCACGCCCGAGGAGTTCGGGCAGTTCTGCCGATTTGACCAGTTCCCCGGCTATCAGCAGTTACGCATCATGCTCGACGGCGCCGCACGTTTTGGCCTGGTCAATCCGTTCTTCAAGCTGCACGACGGGTTGGCGGGGGCCGAAACCGTCATGGGCGGCAGCCGCTACGTGAACTTCGCGAGCTATAACTACCTGGGCTACTCGGGACACCCGGCCGTCGCCGAGGCCGCCAAGGCCGCCATCGATCAGTACGGGACGTCGGTATCGGCCAGCCGTCCGGTGTCGGGCGACCGTCCGATTCATCGCGAACTGGAGCAGGAACTGGCCCGCCTCTATGAAGTGGACGACGCCATCACCTTCGTCAGTGGCCATGCGACGAACGTGACCACGATTGGTTACCTGTTCGGTCCGCGGGACCTGATCCTGCATGACGAGCTGATTCATAACAGCGTGTTGCAGGGCATACAGTTGTCCGGTGCCCGACGCCTGAGTTTTGCCCATAACGATTGGGAAGCGGTCGACCGGGTGCTGAGCGATCAGCGTCAGCATTTCGAGCGCGTGCTGGTGGTGCTCGAAGGCATCTACAGCATGGATGGCGATTTCCCGGATTTGCCTCGTTTCGTCGAGCTCCGGAAGAAACACCAGGTGTTGCTGATGGTTGATGAAGCCCATTCGCTGGGCGTCATGGGGCCGACCGGCAAAGGTATTCGTGAACATTTCGGCCTGGCCGGCAGCGATGTGGATATCTGGATGGGCACCTTGAGTAAGAGCCTGGCCAGTTGTGGGGGGTACATCGCCGGGGAGTCGGCGTTGGTGGAACACCTCAAGTTCCTGGCCCCGGGCTTTCTCTACAGCGTCGGCATGCCGGCACCTGTGGCTGCAGCCGCGCTGGCGGCCTTGCGTTGTCTGCCGGAGGATGGCGAACGCGTCGCCACCTTGCAGGCCCGTGGCCGGCAATTCCTTGAACTGGCCAGGGAAGCGGGGCTGGACACCGGAACCAGTACCGGTCTGGCGGTGGTGCCGATCATCACCGGCAGTTCGCTCAAGGCCACTCAGCTGTCCAGTCAGTTGTCCCGTCGCGGAATAAACGCCCAACCCATCCTGCATCCGGCGGTGCCTGAAAAATCGGCGCGTGTGCGCTTTTTCGTGTCGTGCCTGCATACCTCGGAGCAAATCGCCGAAACCGTCGCCATTGTTGAGCAGGAGCTGCAAAAGCTATAAGACGAGTAGCCGGAAGACCTTCGCCGGCAAGCCGGCTCCTACAAATTTGGTGGCGTCCACAAAATCATCGTGTGTACGCGTTTGTGTAGGAGCTGGCTTGCCAGCGAAGGCGGCCGTGGGTTTATGCAGCGGTATTGAAAACGCCTTCGCC
>NZ_AKJJ01000116.1:0-12372 GCF_000282395.1 Pseudomonas sp. GM55
GCACCGCTCCGGCCAGGCGCTGGCGGCGTTGCTGGAGCATCACGATGCGTTGCGTTTGCGGTTTCATCAGGTCAACGGCGTGTGGCATCAGGCGCAAGCCGAACAATGGAGCAGCGCCGAGGTGCTGTGGCAGCGTCAGGCGGCAAACGCCGATGAGCTGCTTGAACTGTGCAATGCCGCGCAAGCCAGCCTGAACCTGCAGGACGGCCCGCTGTTGCGTGCCTTGCTGGTGGACATGGGCGCCGCAGGCCAGCGCCTGCTGCTGGTTGTGCATCACCTAACGGTGGACGGCGTGTCCTGGCGTTTGCTGCTCGAAGACTTGCAAACCGCTTACGCTCAAGCACGTCAGGCCAAGCCGCTGCGCCTGCCGGCCAAGACCAGCGCCTATCAGGCCTGGGCCGCGCGTTTGCAACAGCATGCCCGCAGCCCGGAACTGGCGACGCAAGCCGCTTACTGGCAAGCCCAATACTATGAAGTCGCGCTGCAACTGCCCGCCGACAACCCCCACGGCAGCCTGGCCAGCCAGCATGCCGTGAGCGTGGAAACCGTGCTCGACAGCACCTTCACCCGCCAACTGCTGCAAGACGCTCCGGCGGCTTACCGCACCCAGGTCAACGACCTGTTGCTGACCGCTCTGGCGCGGGTGCTGGGCCAATGGACCGGCCAGTCGTCGACGCTGGTGAAGCTGGAAGGCCACGGCCGTGAAGACCTGTTCGACGACATCGACCTGACCCGCACCCTGGGCTGGTTCACCTCGATTTTCCCGGTGAAACTCACCCCGGCCGGCGATCTGGCCGGCAGCATCAAGGCCGTCAAGGAGCAGCTGCGCGCCGTGCCCGACAAAGGCATCGGCTTTGGCATCCTGCGTTATCTGGCCGACGCTGGCCTTGAGGATCTGCCGTCACCCCAAGTCACCTTCAACTACATGGGCCAGTTCGACGCCAGCTTCGACGAGCAGGCGCCGTGGCGTCCGGCCAGGGAAAGCGGTGGCGCCGAGCAGGGCGCGTCGGCCGGGCAGGACCTTGGCCTGAGCATCAACGGCCAGGTGTATGCCGGGCAACTGCGCCTGAGCTGGACCTTCAGCGGTGAAGTGTTCAAACCGCAGACCGTGCAACGCCTGGCCGATGCCTATGGGCTGGAGCTGCAACGGTTGATCGAACATTGCCTCAGTGGTACCGGTGGGTTGACCCCTAGTGATGTACCGCTGGTGAGCGTTGATCAGGCGCAACTGGATGCCTTGCCACTGGCGGCCAGCCAGATCGAAGACATCCTGCCGCTGTCGCCGATGCAGCAAGGCATGCTGTTCCACAGCCTGTTCGCCCCCGATGCCGGTGCCTACGTCCCGCAGATGCGCGTGGATGTGCAGGGGCTGGACGTCGAGGCGTTCCGCAATGCCTGGCAGCAGACGCTGGAGAACCATGAAGTGCTGCGCGCGGCGTTCTTCAGCGAGAGCAACGGCTCGCGGCCGCTGCAAGTGATCCTGGCCGACGCCATGCTGCCACTGACCGTGCTCGACTGGCGCGACCGGCCTGATCTGCCCCAGGCGCTGGAGCGTCTGGCCGAGGACGACCGCCTGCGCGGTTTCGAGCTGACGGCGGCACCGTTGCTGCGCCTGACCCTGGTGCAGACCGCTAGTGACAACCATCACCTGATCTTCACCCACCATCACATCCTGCTGGACGGCTGGAGCACTTCGCAGTTGTTTGGTGAAGTGCTGCAACGCTACTCCGGAATCATGCCTGCGCCGAGTGTTGGTGGTTATCGCGATTACATGACTTGGCTGGGTACTCGCGACCGCGCCGCGTGCGAAGCGTTCTGGCTGGAGCAATTACAGTCGTTCACCGAGCCGACGCGACTGGCCGGCGCCTTGCCGGGGCCGGTTGCGGGGCAGGGTGATGCTCATCGCACCCTGCACCTGAGCCTGGACCGCGCGGCCACCGAGCGTCTGAACGGGTTTGCCCGTCAGGCCCGCGTCACGCCCAACACCCTGCTGCAAGCGGCATGGCTGTTACTGTTGCAGCGCTACACCGGACAGCAAACGGTGGCGTTCGGCGCCACGGTGTCGGGGCGTCCTAGCGAGTTGCAAGGCATCGAGCAGCAGATCGGATTGTTCATCAACACCTTGCCGGTGATCGCCACACCGCACCCCGAGCGCACGGTCAGCCAATGGATCGATGAGGTCCAGGCGCTCAACCTCCGGTTGCGCGAAGTCGAATACACACCGCTGGCGGATGTGCAGCGCTGGGCCGGTCACGCCGGCGAGGCACTGTTCGACACCCTGCTGGTGTTCGAAAACTACCCGGTGGCGCAAGCGCTGGAGGAGGGCAACCGTAGCGCGTTGAAATTCTCCGGGATCAGTCATCACGACCAGACCAGTTTCCCGTTGGCCATTGCCGCCGAGTTGGGCGAATGCCTGGATTTGCGTTTCAACTACGACACGGCGCTGTTCAGCGCCGAGGCCATCGAAAGCCTGGGCGCGCGACTTGTGGCATTGCTCGATGCCATGGTGCGTGCGCCGCAACAGCCATTGGGGCGCTTGAGCCTGCTCGATGCCGCGCAAACCGCGCAGCAGGTCGAAGGCTTCAACCGCACCGCACAGACCTGGCCGGATGTGCGCCCGATCTACCAGTGCTTCGAAGCCCAGGTACTGAAAACCCCACAGGCCCCGGCACTGGTGTTTGCCGGCCAGACCCTCAGCTATTGCGAACTCAACCAACAGGCCAACCAGTTGGCGCACCACCTGCGCGGCCAGGGTGTCGGCGCCGAAGTGTTGGTGGGCATTGCCGCAGAGCGTTCGCTGGAACTGGTGATCGGTCTGCTGGCGATCATGAAGGCCGGTGGTGCCTACGTGCCGTTGGACCCGGATTACCCGCGCGAACGCCTGGAACACATGTTCGACGACAGCGGCGTACACCTGCTGCTGACCCAGCGTCATCTGCTTGCGCAGTTGCCGATTCCGCCCGCCACAACGGCGATTTGTCTCGATGACATGGCCGGTTTGCTGGACGGCCTGAGCAACGAAAACCTGCCCTGTGTGGTCGAGCTGCAATCGCTGGCCTACATGATCTACACCTCCGGCTCCACGGGGAAACCCAAGGGCGCGTCCAACCGTCACGATGCCTTGTACAACCGTCTGGCGTGGATGCAGGGCGCCTATCCGCTGGACGGACGCGATACCGTGTTGCAGAAAACCCCGTTCAGTTTCGACGTGTCGGTCTGGGAGTTCTTCTGGCCATTGATGACCGGCGCACGCCTGGCCGTGGCCGAACCGGGTGCCCATCGCGATCCGGCGCAACTGGTCAGCCTGATCGAGCAGTACCGGGTCAGCACCCTGCATTTCGTACCGTCGATGTTGCAGGCGTTTGTCCAGGGCGAAGGCTTCGAACGGTGCGCCAGCCTGCGCCAGATCCTGTGCAGCGGCGAAGCGTTGTCGGCGGATTTGCAGCACAGCCTGTTGCGCGTGCTGCCGAACGTTGGCCTGTACAACCTGTATGGCCCGACCGAAGCGGCCATCGACGTGACCCATTGGACCTGCGTCGACGATGGCGGCATCAGCGTGCCGATCGGCCGGCCGATTGCCAACCTGGTGACCTACATTCTCGACGACAGCCTGCAACCGCAAGTGGCGGGTTGCGTCGGTGAGCTGTACCTGGGCGGCATCGGCCTGGCTCGTGGTTATCACAACCGCCCGGACCTGACCGCCGAGCGCTTCGTCGCCAGCCCGTTTGGCGAGCAGGGTGAGCGCCTGTACCGCACCGGCGACCTGGCGCGTTACCGCGAAGACGGCGTGATCGAATACGTTGGGCGCATCGACCATCAAGTGAAGATCCGCGGCTTGCGCATCGAGCTGGGGGAAATCGAAGCCTGCCTGCTGGAGCATCCGTCGGTGCGCGAAGCGGTGGTGATCGCCCTCGATGTCGGCAAATCCAGACAGTTGGTGGCTTACGTCGTAGGTCATGCCGCCCTTGAGCCACTCAAGCAACACCTGCGCAACGCACTGCCCGAGCACATGCAGCCGAGTCATCTGTTGCTGCTCGATCAGTTGCCGGTGACGCCCAACGGCAAACTCGACCGCCGCGGGCTGCCACAACCGGACCAGCAAGTGCGCGAGTACGTGGCGCCGCGCAATGCCGTGGAATCGACGTTGCAAGGGGTGTGGCAGGCGTTGTTCGAAGTGCCGCAGGTGGGCATGCATGACAACTTCTTCGAACTGGGCGGCGATTCCATCGTCTCGATCCAGGCCGTCAGCCGGGCGCGCAAGGCCGGCTTGAGCATTTCGCCCAAGGACGTGTTCAGCCATCCGACCCTGGCCGAGCTGGCTACGGTGGCCCGGCCAGTCGTGGCGGATGAAGCCGTGCCGGCGTTGGTTGCACCGGCAGTGAACATCGAGCTGAGTGACGCGCAGTATCAAGCGCTGGAATTGACGGCGGACGAAGTCGAAGACGTCTATCCGCTGTCGCCGATGCAGCAGGGCATGCTGTTCCACTCGGTGCAGGACGGCGACTCGGGGCTGTACGTCAACCAGATCGAAGTGGGCGTGCGCGGCGTTAACGGTACGCGCTTCCGCGAAGCCTGGGCCGATGCCGCCCGCCGTCATGCAATTCTGCGCACCGCATTCCTCTGGGAAGGCGACAAGGAACCGCTGCAAGTGGTGCGGCGCGATGCGCCTTCGCTGCTGACCGAACTGGACTGGCGCGGGCTGGATGATCAGCCTGAGCGCGTCCGCCAACTGGCCCGGGAAGAGCGCGAACGCAGCTTCTCGCTGAACCGTGCACCCTTGCTGCGCCTGTTGCTGGTGCGTCTGGAGGACGATCGCTATCGCCTGATCTGGACCTACCACCACATCCTCATGGATGGCTGGAGTGTGTCGCGCCTGATCGGTGAAGTGCTGCGCCATTACCGTGGTGATGAACACGAGCCGGTGGCCGCCTATCGCGCCTACATCGACTGGCTCGGCCAGCAAGCCGCCGAGGCCAGCGAGGCGTTCTGGAAAAGTAAACTCAGTAACCTTGAAGGCGCCACGCATCTGGCCCGCGCCTTGCCGGTCAAGGCGCCGCAAGCGGGTTACCACGCGATCCATACGCACCTGAGTGCCGGCCAGACCGCAGGTTTGCAGGCCTTTGCCCAGCAACAGCAAGTGACGCTCAACACCTTGGTGCAAGCCGCGTGGCTGTTGCTGTTGCAGCGCTACACCGGCCAGCGCACGGTGACGTTCGGCGCCACCGTGTCCGGGCGTCCGGAAACCCTCAACGGCTCGGAGAACATGCTCGGGTTGTTCATCAACACCTTGCCGGTGGTCAACACAGTGCCGACCGACATGAACGTCGGTGACTGGTTGCGCGAGATCCAGGCCTATAACCTCGACATCCGCGACTTCCAGCAAACCCCGCTCAGCGATATCCAGCGCTGGGCCGGGCAGGGCGGGCAGTCGTTGTTCGACAGCATCATCGTGTTCGAAAACCAGCCGGTGGACCGTACCCTGCGCGAATGGAACGGCGACTCACTGCGCTTCGAAGACGTCAGCGACTTCGGCCTGACCAGCTTTGCCATGGACCTGATGGTCAGCCTCGACGAGGGGCTGCGGATCGAGTACATGCACCAGCGCGATCAGTTCGACCTGGCGACGGTCGAAACCCTGCGCAGCCACATGGAAAGCCTGATGCAGCGCCTGTGCGACAACGCCGGACGCGCCGTCGGTGAGCTGGGCCTGTTGACCCTGGACGAGGGCCGGGCGCTGGACGGCGAACTTCCGGTGGTGGCCGACGGTGACGAGACGCCGGTGCACGAGCTGATCCGTCAGCGTGCGCGCCGACAGCCGGATCACACGGCGCTGGTCCTGAGCCATGCCGACCGCGACGCCGAACATTTGAGCTACGCCGAGCTGGACCGGCGCTCCGATGCTTTGGCTGTGCATCTGCTGGAACAAGGCGTGCAGGCCGAAGACGTGATCGGCGTGTTCATGGAGCGTTCGCTGGAGCTGGTGGTGTCGCTGTTGGCAGTGATGAAATGCGCTGCCGCCTACGTGCCGCTGGACCCGCAATACCCGCAGGAACGCCTGCGCTACATGATGGCCGACAGCGACATGCGCTTGCTGCTGACCCAGGAACGGCTGCGCGATTCGGCGCAGCTTGATCCCGGCACGGCCATGGTCGCGGTGGACCGCCTGGATCTCGACATCGACGTGCCGACGCCGCAACGCACCGTGCACGCCGAGCAACTGGCCTACCTGATCTACACCTCCGGTTCGACCGGCAAACCGAAAAGCGTCGCCGTGGCCCACGGGCCGTTGAGCATGCACGTGCAAGCCATCGCCGAGCTGTACGAAATGGCCCCGGACAATCGCGAACTGCATTTCATGTCGTTCGCCTTCGATGGCGCCCATGAACGCTGGATCACCGCGCTGATCAGCGGCTCGACCCTGGTGATCCGCGACAACACGTTATGGACCGCCGAACAGACCCTGGCGGTGCTGCACCGCCAGCACATCAGCGTCGCCTGTTTCCCGCCGGCGTACCTGCTGCAACTGGCCGAGCACGCCGAATTGCAGGGCGGTGAGCCGCCACCGGTGCGCATCTATTGCTTCGGTGGCGATGCAGTGCCGGACGCGACGTTCGAACGGGTTAAACACAGCCTCAAGCCGCAATACCTGGTCAACGGCTACGGACCGACGGAAACCGTGGTCACGCCGCTGCTGTGGAAAATCGCCGCCGACGGCCATTGCCAGGCGATGTACGCGCCGATTGGCCAACGCGTCGGCAGCCGCAGCCTGCACGTGCTGGACATGGACCTCAACCCGCTGCCGGTGGGCATGGTCGGTGAGCTGTACATTGGCGGTCGGGGTGTCGCGCGCGGCTACCATCGTCACCCGTGGCAGTCTGCCGAGCGCTTCGTCGCCGATCCGTTCAGCACCGAGGGTGGACGCCTGTACCGTACCGGCGACCTGGTGCGCCGCCGTGAGGATGGCGTGTTCGATTACGTCGGACGTATCGACCATCAGGTCAAGGTGCGCGGCTTCCGCATCGAGTTGGGCGAAATCGAGGCGCGCTTGCGCGAGCAGGCCGGGGTCAACGATGCGCTGGTGGTGGTGCGTGACAACGGGCAGGGGCCGCAACTGCTGGGCTATGTGGTAGCGGCTGAGGACGAGGGGCTCGGCCCGCGTTGCCAGGCGGCATTGCGTGAGACCCTGCCCGACTACATGGTGCCAACCCAGATCGTGGTGCTGCCGCGTTTCCCGCTGACGCCCAACGGCAAGCTCGACCGCAAGGCCTTGCCTGATCCGGCCTACAGCGGCCGCGACTACGTGGCACCGCGTACGCCGCTGGAATGGGCGTTGGCGGACATCTGGCAACAGGTGCTGGGTATCGAGAAGGTCGGCATCACCGACAACTTCTTCGAGTTGGGTGGCGATTCGCTGCGCACCCTCAAGGTGATCTCGAAAGTGCGCGCCCTCAATGAACCTGGCTTTCAGCTCAAGCTGCGCGACATGATGGCCAGGCCGACGATTGCCGGGTTGTCCGGTGTCGATGAGCAGGCGCTGCGGCAGCGCCCGCAACCACTGTTGCTGCTCAATCAGCTGGTGGATGATCAGCCGCCGCTGTTCTGCCTGCACGCCGGTTTCGGCACGGTGTTCGACTACGAGCCATTGGCCAGGCGCCTGGAGGGCGAGCGCACGGTGTACGGCGTGCAATGCCGGATGCTGCTCGACCGGCAGTGGCACGACACCTCGCTTGCGCAGATGGCCGCCGACTACGTCGAGGCGATCCGCGCCCGACAACCTCAGGGGCCGTACCACGTGCTGGGCTGGTCGCTGGGCGGGGCCTTGGCGTTGCTGGTGAGCGACCTGCTCGAACAGCAAGGCCAGCGTGTGGCATTCGTCGGCCTGGTGGACAGTTTTGTACCGACCCAGGCCAATGCCGTCGCCAGCCCGGACGAGTGGCGTGTGGATCTGGCCGGGTTCCTCGGTGCAACGTTGGGCATGGATGGCGAGGTGATTGACCGGGCGTTGCGTCGCGAGTCGGCGGGCGACCACGACGCTGTGGCGCGGATCATTCGCGCGGTGATCGACAACGAAAGCGATCAGGCCAGCGGTTACGCGCTGCTTGGTGCCGATGAGCTGGCCCAGACGTTCATGGTCAGCACGCGCTTGAAGGCGCTGTCGCGGCAGGTTCGGACCTTGCCGATTCCGCAGGCCGAGCTGCATTGCTGGTGGGCCGAGGGCAACCCGACGGCCGAACGCGCGACCCTGGAGCGTCAGCAACCACGGCTGTGCAAGGTGCAAACGGTGTCAGCCGACCACTTCGACATCCTGCAACAGGACGAATGCCTGGACGCCGTGCTGGCGCTGCTTGGCCGGAAGGTGGTGCCGCAGTTCTAGGGCTTGCCCGCAACAAAAACAGGCTCGCCCTAATGAACGCTCCTTACGGTTCGTTTATTGGGCGAGCCTGTTTATTTTTGGAGACTACCGCCCATGGCACTGCACCCGGACATCGAAGGATTTCTAGAACTGGCCGAGTTCGGCCGCCTCAGCGGCAAAAGCCAACCCATGCATGAGCTGAGCCCGAGCGAAGCGCGGCAGCAATTCGAACAGACGTCGCAGTTGCTCGATGCGGCTCCGACGGGCGCGTTGACGGTGTCTGCGCTCAGCATTACGGCGCGGGACGGGCATGTGCTCAATGCGCGGCTGTACGCCAGACCGCAAGCGGACAACGAGCCGCGCCCGGTGTTGTTGTATTTCCATGGCGGCGGGTACGTGGTGGGCAGTCTCGATTCCCACGATACCCTCTGCCGGCGCCTGGCACTGGCAGGGGAATTTGCCCTGTTGTCGGCGGACTATCGCTTGGCACCTGAACACCGTTTTCCAACCGCTTACAACGATGCCGAAGACATCACGCGTTGGCTGGCCATTACCGGCGCCAAAGGGTTGGGTCTGGACGCGAGGCGGATCGCGCTGGCCGGGGACAGCGTCGGCGGCAGCCTGGTGGCATCGCTGTGTATCGCCATCGCCCAGGACCCATTGGGATGGCCGCTTGTACCACGTCTGCAAGTGTTGCTGTACCCGGTGATCGACGCGGTAAAAAAACGCCCGTCACTGCAGCGATTCGCCGAAGGCTATCTGCTGGAAGCCACCACGCTGGAATGGTTCTATCAACAATATCAGCGAAGCGAGGCCGACCGCAGCGACTGGCGTTTTTCACCGCTGTACGCCGAGCGTTTGCACAGTCTGACACCCACCGTCCTGTGGCTGGCCGAGTACGACCCGTTGCTTGATGAGGGCCTGGTCTGGGCCGAGAAACTGCGTACCACGGGGCAACCCTTGGTGCTGGATGTGAAATCCGGCATGACCCACGACTTTGCGCGCATGGGCGAAATGGTCCAGGAAGTGCCAGGAATGCTGGCGCAACTGGCGGCGCAGATCGGCGAGAGTCTGGCCTGAGTTATTCTGAGGGGATTGGCGGATGCCGATCAGTTAAATGCAATCCCTATGGGAGCGGGCTTGCTCGCGAAATCGGCAGCACATTCAACATTGATGTGTCTGACACACCGCTTTCGCGAGCAAGCCCGCTCCCACAGGTCTATCGGTGATCCGGAGATTGTGGTCAGGGCGGATCAAGCTGATCCAACGCCCGATTCACCGCCAGTTCCCCCAGCATGATCACCTGCGCAATCCCCAGCAGCGCATTGCGGCTTGTCCCCTGCAGATGATCCACCAGGTCGTTGGCCATGACATTGGCCGACGCCAGCGACTCACTGGCGTGCACCAGCAGGGTTTCGGTACTGAGTTCGGGATTGACGATGAACATCGTGCAGGGTGTGCGCGGGGTGGCCATGATGTGTGGGCCAGGGTTGATATGGTGGTCGGGGCTTTCGTGCGGGGAGGCCGGGTCGGAATCCGGCGGATTTGGCGTTACTTTGAACATAGGTGGATTTCCTAATGGGGCCACGACCATTTCGCTACTAAACGAAAGGGTGGCGGCTGTGCGCAAGTTAGTAGACCGGAGAACCCACCAAATCCGGCGCGTCCGAGGACGCCATGCGCACAGCCACCATTGAGTGCAGGCGAGCCTGACTAAATGACGCTTATGCAACCGAGAGTGGGGAGTGCGGGCTACTAAACCCGATCACTGACAATCAGTGACCCGAATCAAGTTACCGAGGCCCCCCAAGACGCACAAGCCGGCGGATTCTGGCGTACCTGTAGGCAACGACGCAAGGCGTTGTGGCTTTCACGAAGTAACCTGTAGGCCGTTTAAACAAACACTGCCGAGTGGCTTTTAACCCGCTGTTTTGCCTTGTCAGAGAGCGTTGAAATCCTCGAAATCGGCAGGAAGAATCCTACGAAAGTTTGCGGTTGGCCGTCGGAAGACCGGTGTTTACGATCTAACGCGCAATGAACAGCTGGACCGGCAGATGACACTTCACTTTGCCAGCGACGACAGTGATCCCGGAGATCAATGTGAGCACCGAGCTTTCCACCACCACCCCAAAGTTTGAGACTGACGAACATGCCGCCAGCTATGACTGCTGGTTCCGCTCCAAGGTGCAAGCTTCGCTTAAAGACCCGTACCCGAACGTCCCGCATGAACAGGTAATGGCTGATATGCGAGCTCTTCTCGAATCAAAGTCTAATGGGCACGATGGTGCTTGAGTTGTGATCACTGCGTGGTCCAACCGTCTTGCTATTACTTCTTCGACAGTTGGTTCAAAACTGCTAGATTCACCGCTCGATTGGCACGACAAGGAATGTTCGTTCATGAAATTTGGCTACCTGATCATCTACGTCAAGGATGTAGCGGCCTCTCTCAAGTTCTTCTCATCGGCCTTCGGGCTCAGCGTTCGGTTCATTCATGAGTCCGGCACCTATGGCGAACTGGCAACGGGCGAAACCGCGCTGGCATTCGCCGCCGATGAACTGGCCTCATCGAACTTCAGCACCGGTCATGTCCCGGCGCACTCATCCCTCAAACCGTTAGGCATCGAAGTCGGGCTGGTGACCGAGGATGTCCCCGCGGCCCATGCCAAAGCGATTCAAGCAGGCGCCAGCGAAATCGCTGCCCCGACTACCAAGCCCTGGGGGCAAACTGTGTCTTACGTTCGATGCCCTGACGGAACGCTGGTTGAGCTGTGCACACCGGTAAACGCTGGCGAGAGTGGGTCTTGAAAGCCGGGTGCGAAGCGGACCTCACAGACAAGTCTGGCAGTAACCTGCAAGTGGTCACCTCAACGGACCCATTGGCGATACTTGAAATCTCAGGGATTACGCCGCAAATCCGGGAGCTGGAAACGCAGGCCGTTGCCGAAGGCTTCAGGTTCCTCTCCCGGTTGATCGAGGAATGGGAAAGCGGTGCCAATCGATTCGATCAGCAGGGTGAGGGTCTTTTCGGGGCGTTCCGGAACGGGCGGCTGATTGCCTTGGGAGGTCTTTCATCAGACCCATTTGCCGAACCGGATGTAGGGCGATTACGGCGGGTCTACGTCGCGCGTGCATCAAGGGGCCAGAACGTGGGCAAAGCGTTGGTGCAGCACCTACTGGAATTGGCGTCTGAGCATTTCCGCGTTGTGCGACTGTCCACGGACACACCCGAGGGCGCTGCCTTTTACCTGCGCTGCGGGTTCCGGCCGATACAGGATGATTTTGCAACGCATATGAAGTCGTTGGTGGATGTCCCATAGAAAATGGGACATCGCTTTTGAAGTGCCTGACCTACTTTTTCGCCCGGTAACCGCTGTGTATGATCATTACGGCCCGATGCTGTCCGCCGCTCGGTCCCGCCGGGAAAGGTGAAAGCATCTCCTCCTTATTGATCAGCCGCTTTGAACCACGAAGATTCGCCGCCAGTATTAAGGATGGAAACGCTATGACCACGCAGAACACTTCGCTACAAGACATCGCCGCGCCAGAGGGCGTTTGCTATGGCTGCGGCAGCCAGAATCCGCACGGGCTGCACATCAAGAGCTTCTGGCATGAAGACGGGGTGCATGTCATGGCGGAGCATATGCCCGATGACAAGTATTGCGGCTGGCCGGATCTGGTTTACGGCGGTTTGATCGCGATGCTGGTGGATTGTCATTCCAACTGGGCGGCGATGGCTTATCACTACCGGGCAGAACAGCGCGAGGCAGGGAGTTTGCCCCACATCACCTGCGTCACCGGTAACCTGGGCATCAAGTTCATCAAGCCCACCCCGATGGGGGTACGCCTGACGCTGCGTGCAAAAGTCGAAGGCGATGTCGGGCGCAAAAGCCGGGTCATTTGCGAGGTCTTCGCCGGGGATGTCCTGACCGCTGTCGGGGATTCCGTTTTTGTCCGCGTCGATACCGAGCAACTCAGGGTCGCCGCGCAAGCAGAAAACAAAACCGGGCCACTGTAGGAGC